>JAJZKL010000064.1 GCA_021804185.1 Thermoplasmata archaeon
GCGTCGCTTAATAAACTCATCTGACATGAATGTTTTCATATATCATACTCCTAGTGTTTCAGGTGCGGTATTCTTGACAAAACAGATCTCAACGGCTGTTGTTATCCCCCCTCTGTTCAGTTCCAATACAAGCGTAAAAATATCAAAGGTAGAGTGCTATGAAGGAAATGCGGTTTTTTCTCTCTGTGTATCAGGGAATAATGGATCTGCAATATCTGGAGTTGCAAAAATTGTTTTAGATGCTGCAGGTATGACCGGCGATAGCATAATCTTCTCTACACCTATGCCCGGTGTAATAGTGGCAGGAAGCCTAAATAGTGTCTTATGCTCACTTCATTCGTCTGTAAACGGCAGGATAAACAGCCTAGTTCAATACCTGAACATGTCTGTTAAAATGTCCTTTGTGTATGAAATTAATTCAGATTACGTGAAGATGATCTCCGGAAATATCACCCATGGGATGTTGACATCATTTGTACTGATGAAAAATATAGAATCAGCTGTTTATGTTGCAATTTCAATGCAGTACTTGCTTGGGAATGGTTACATTGTTCTTCCCAGGTTCGACAGTGTTGTAATAATAGCTTCAGACAAAAACATGTTTTTATTGCTTCAATATGATCTGATAAGTATGGTATTGGGCGGTGGCGGTATAGGAATTTGATGTTCAGGTTCATGAAACTGGTTGGTTTCTCCTTGAGGTATAGCTTACGCTCAAGAGCTTTTACATTTATTGTATTTTTAAACGTTGTAATTTCACTGCTGATCATGTTTTTGATGTTTATGCCAGGTGCATTGATAAGAAGTTTTGTTTCCGGAAATATCAGTTTAAGCGAACTTCCTGAGACGTTGAAGGAAAGACTGGTAAATTTTCAATGGGCAAATATTATGATATATATCCCGGTTCTGTCAGCTGCGTTTTTTGGGTCCACCGCAATCCCATATGAATATGAGAATGGAACAATATACAATCTTATTTCATATCCCGTGAGCAGGTTCCAGATCCTGATGTCCAAGATCTCAACTGCTACCATTCTGTCATATGTTTCGACACTTGTCATAGTGGCTTTTCAGTTTTTCTTCTTCTTGCTTACCTTTGGTAGGGTTCCAGGATATGATTTTCTTCTTTACGTTTCCCTCCTCTTTCTTGTGACGTTTTCTGACGTGTGTTTTGCAATTGCAATCAGCACGTTTTTTAAAAATTCAGGTCACTCAGCTATTGCATTTCTAATTGTATATCTAGTGGTGTTGAACATAATATCCCTGATTGCTACGGCCACAGGTTCAATACCGGAAATATTCATAAAGACAAATGCGGATAGGGTCATATACAGAGTGTTTCTCAATTCAGATCCGTATTTTCTAACATATTCCTTCTCACTTTCACCTATTTCAGGAACTTTGCTACTATACATATCATCTATCCTATTTGTATATTCACTATCTGCCATCCTGGTTGCTTATGTGGTTTTCATTACGAGGAGGATTGCCAAATGATCAGATTGGAGATAAATACACTTGATTTTATGGCAGGGAAAAAGAATATCCTGGATTTGGGAAGAGTGGAGTTTTCTACGCCTTCCATATACGGCGTTGTGGGGCCTAACGGTTCCGGGAAATCTACCCTTCTGAAGGCGATCTGCGGCATAATAGAAAATTACAGTGGTAATATAAACATTAATGGTTTGTCCACCAAGGATAGCCACTCTAAAATTGCAGAAATTATGGGGAGTTTAATTGAAACCCCGACTTTCTACCCTTATTCCACTCCGCTTCAATTTTTACGATATAACATAGAGATGAGAACCGGAAAAAAAATTACATCTGTAAACGATGTTAACCTGCTTCTAGAAAAGGTTGGCCTTTCACTGAAAGGGGCTCAGAAGACCAGCACACTTTCAACCGGAGAACTGAAACGCCTAGGGATCGCTTCAGCTTTTGCAGGCGATCCTTTCATTGTTCTGCTCGATGAACCCACAGAGAATCTTGATCCTTTGGGCAAAGAAATGATCAAAGAATTTTTGACAGAATGGGCAGAAAAAGATGATAGAATGGTAATTCTTACATCACATGATATTTCTTTCCTGGAGCAGGTGTGTAAAAAAGTCATATTTCTCAAGAAAGGTAAGATAGCCGGTGAAATGGATATCCATGGTGGAAAAAACATTACCTTGTTCTTAGAGAGTAAAGAAGACAGCGAAAATATACCTATGGACTTCAATATTGTTAAAAAAGGAGAGGGGTATGTAACAATAGAGGGTAATATAACCCCATTCCTGAAATATGCGGAGGGAAAAAATATCATTATTAAAGATATAGTGAGAGAAAGTCCCTTGAAAGAAAAATATATGGAGATTTTCTCTTATTAAATCATTGTGCTCTCATCGCTGAGCAGCTGCTGTGCCATACTCTCTGTGAAAACCTGGTTCTTCTCATTGGATACGAATAAAAGCATGTAATCTCCATTTACTGCTAAAACCGTTGTGGTGTTAGAATATGGTATGCTTGTGTAAGAACCGGTTGTGTAGTTGTAGTGGTAGCTGTAATCGGTTACGTTCTGAAAGATGAAATTCCAGCCGTCGTATGATGAGGTTTTTATATTTGTGCCACTCGCAGAACTTGTTTGAATGAGATCATAAAGGGTCGCAGGAGCAGTACTATTTGAGAAACTTATAATTGCTCCAAACGTGACATTTTCTCCATTAGACATGTATTTAGCTACGAGTCCATTGATATTTCCGACAGTGTTGTTAAGAATTGTATAATTTGTACTTGAGATATCGCTGCTTCCTCCCGTCAGGTAAAGGTATTCGCTAAGCATTTTTTTTGTATTATTAAGATTTACCGCGATTGCAGACTGTGTTTTATAATTTATACCGGTGATTTTATTGATCTGTGCAGAGCTCACAAGTATTGAAGGCACGTTTGATGTTGATTGTGACTTAATATCTGAAATCTGGGCTGTCAACATATTGATGAACTCCATATGCCCTGTGAACTGTGGAGTGAAATAAAATATTACTATGTTATATGATGAATAGTTCGCAAGCAAGCCTTCAAGATACCATCCATGAGGAGTGGCAGAATTTGTTGAGAGAAATACATATTCACTTCCATTTACAGTACCACTATCGTAGGATGTGTTTGTGCTGTTATAGGATGTGGCACCATTAAAGTTAGCTGATATCTGCGAGTTTAAACAACTCACAAGACTTGCAGGTGCTGAGCTATTGGTGGAATGGGCAAATGAGACACCTGCAAATCCATCCTGAGGAGGGACGAATAAACCTATCTGGAAAGTATTATATGATAGATTGTTCCCAACGCTAAGTGTAGAGAATGGACTCATACTATTTCCAGCAAAACCAATATTTGGTGCTACTTGTCTAACATTAGAAAATCCTGTTGTTATTCCGGTACCGCTTATGAATGTGCTAGCGTTTAAAGATGATCCAGAAGCACCCATAGACATTGTCCACTGGCTCCCTAGAGCAGATGAAACCACTTGAGAGTTCACAATATTAGGAGCGCGCTGCTCTGGAGTAGCGTTAATAGCATTTGAAGTGCTTGAGTTTTTTCCTGTGTTCATTAAGTCTGATGCGTAAATAACTCCGACAACTACAACCAAAACCACAACTATTATGGATACGGCAGCTGTAAATTTATTAACCATGACGTTAGAATGGAAAGTGACCATAAAAAGTTTGCGATAAAAACATTATCTTTCACTATGATTTTTGAAAATATTTTTAAAATTACGAGACGAAAGCTCGGGCCGTTTATAGACGAATTAAAAAGAACTTGTATACGACAATCCTGGGCATTCTACTTCTGATGACAGCCAGAAATGGAACCATCCCGACAGAGTATTTTCCCATCTGTGCCCGTAGAGCCGGTGGTTTAGCATAGTGGATGAAGTACCCTATAGCATAGGGAATTCAAACCTGTGGAAATTATGCCAGAAACCTTTGAAGCAGGAAACTCATGGCTTTATCTGTGTGTGGAGAACATATAAGTTATGACATGGGTTATGTGTTATCATAGCCATACGTTGCTTATCTCATCCCATATTATTCCCCTTGCCGATCCCGGAATTGTTTTCTTTGTACCTTCCTTTAGGAGTTTTCTGTGTTCCCTGAAGTTAACAGATATTGGTGCAGATAAAAATCAAAGAACTGTTGCCATGATAAGGACGAATATGAATGCCAGTATCATGTAAACCATATACCACCTTATGGAACTGTTCATAACACCAAGGGTGAATGCTTTTGCAATGTTCCTGTAGATTCTGGTTGCCTGTAGGGTGAATAGCCAGAAAACGTCTGCAGTAGCAATTTTTTGGCTTTTATGCCCCATGTCGGTTCTCAGTATTTTCCTCAACATTATTCTTATGTTGTTGGAGTATGCATATGATGTGTATGGTTCAAAGCTCTCCTTCCCGTTGTTCCAAACAGGAACCGTTCTCCCTGATGGCCTCCCAAAGACTGCAAGGGCAGATAGAGAGAATACAGATATGAGGGCAAGTACGTAGTCAGGAGATATTAGCCCAAAATCACTGCTTCCAAACATCGATTGTATTGTGTAACCGTTGAAAACCAGAACGGAAGGTGTTCCACTAATGAAACTGCTGTATATGAAAAAGGGAGATGCAGCAAAAAGGACCACCAGGAGAATCCCCATGGAATTTATTGCCCTTGTCTCTGTCCTGTCTACGCCTTTCTTGCCACCATTACTGCCTCCGAAGGCTGTGAATCTCATGACCTTCATCATTGCTGCCGTTGCAAAGCCTTCACCCAGTGCCAGGAGAGATCCGGCGACTATGGACACTATACCAAGGTATCCAGGCTCAAGCGCCCCCATGAAAAACATTTCCAGCATCATCCATGTTCCGAGGCCTCCTATGGTTGGAAAAAGCCCGGAAAGTGAAGCCGTTCCAATGAACATGCCTGCCTTCAGGCGTGTGTCCCTGCTGGAGTTTTCCCCATGGAATGTTTCCACTCCAGATGCCCCTATTCCTGTGAATATAAGAGACTTTGATATTGAGTGAGATAGTGAGAATATAATTATTGTTGCCAGTGCGAATTCCATTAGTATATGCGTGTCTGCGATCATGTAAAAGCCTATGGACGAAAGTATAACGCCGTTGTTTTCAATGGTGCTGAAACCGGCAAGCATCTTTGCATGTTCTGAAACGTATGCAAATAGAGATGCGAAGATTACAGACATAACGCCAACGGCTATGAGAAACAGGCCAAACTGTTGTGAGATCGGGGATAGAAGCATGAGCCTTACGATGCCGAATACTCCCATCAGCGTCATTGTGCTGCTCAGTATGGCAGAGGCATTTGCAGGTGCATTTCCATGAGCTATGGGGAGCCATTCACTTATCATGAAGGGAACCATGCCCATCTTAACAAGCGCCCCCAAGGTGAACAGCACCAGCGGAACTATTGAGTTCACCTGGACAATATTTATTGTGCCTGTAAGAAGGAAAGAGTATACTGCCCCTGCAACAATGAATACTGTGCTCAGTTCACTGAATGCCATGAATATGAATGGGGGGTAATTGTCCTTCTTGTTAAGGCCTATGATTGCATAACTTGACATTGACATGACTTCCCATCCTGCCAGGAATTCAAGATATGTTGAAGACATGAGGATTACGGCCATGCCCAGTATTGTCAGGGAGAATAAGGGGGCCAGCCATTTTCCGTAGTTCTTCCCGTATGTTACAGAATACCAGGAGACAAAAATCCAGACCAATGAACTTATAATGATGAAGGAGGAGAGGAACGTGAATGAAAAAAGCGAACCCGATATTGCAAATATGGAGGAGATTATTACGCTTATATAGCCTGCTTTCCTGGAGAGTATGGATACGGGCACTGCAGCCATGAACGGTATAATATAGTAGTAAGGCAGTATCTCAATCACCCCTTGCCTTTTTTAATGCAGATAGGATCGTATAGGGGTTTGGAGGGCATCCTCCTATAACCGTGTCGTATCTGGCATTATCAATGGCGCTCTTTCCAATTATTCCTCCGGATGCCGCACATGCACCCATGGCTATTACTAACTTTGGGCCTGGCATGGCTTCAAGTGCGATCTCAAGAGCCTTGCTCATGCCTTCAGTCCATACTCCCATAATGACTATGGCATCTGCATGCCGCGGGGTGTTTGTAAAAAATATGCCAAATCTTGTCATGTCATACTGCGGTGATGAGATGTTGTGCAGTTCCGCATTGCATGCACCGCATGCGCCTGAGTCCAATGGAAAGAGATGAAACGACTTCCTGAATGTTTCACTGGTTTTCCTGACCTCAAATATGTTGTAATCTCCATCCGGCGAGTATGATGGGAGGCATCTCCTGCAGAAAACACACCTGTCGTATACCCACTTTCCATCCACTATGGCATCCACAGGGCAGTTAGAATCGCCGCTTCCAACTATGGATGTGCTCCACGGCGGAACTTCCATGTGCTCCCCCCATGGAAACTTTTCCGTTTTTATGCCTTTCCTTAGTGGAACACCTTCCGTTCTGGTTTTCAACGGTTACACAATACAATCGAT
>JAJZKL010000065.1 GCA_021804185.1 Thermoplasmata archaeon
GAATTATGGATGTTATGCCATTTGAACAATATGACGATGCAAGGGTCAGAAAAATGTTTGATATTAATGTCTACGGGCCAATATATGCGTCACTTGAGTCCCTGGAATTGCTAAAAAAGAGCAAAGAACCTGTGATAATCAACCTTGCATCAAACGCAGGAGTTGGAACTGCTGCTTCAGGGACTACTTATTATGCTATGACAAAAGCCGCTGTAGTAATGCTTACCAAGAGAATGGCATTTGATTTCAGGGAATCGAAAATCAGGGTGAATGCCATTGCCCCGGGATGGATCAAGACAGATATGACACTATCCGGTAAATCGGAAAAGGAAATAAGGGATGCAGAAGAATTCTTCAAATCAAGGACAACGCTGTCCATGACCGGAGAAGCGGCCCATATAGCAAAAGCTGCCCTATTTCTTGCATCCAGAGATTCAGAATACATGAATGGTCAGATTTTGGTTGTGGACGGTGGTAGAATGGACAACCTGACACACAGTATTTAACCCCTTAAAGGCATCATTCTTTCAACATTTTTGCTGAAAGTTTTTTATATGTGCTATGTTATACCGTGTCATGGCTATGCCTGATTTGAATGAGTTCCCGCAGAAAGGATTGCGCAAGAATGCGGTTTCAACAAGAGGAGTGGTATTCCAAGGAATTGCTGCCTCTGCACCGGCAGGTGCAGCTGTGGCCACCATGACTGGTGCTGCCGTCTTTGCCCTGGGTTCCCTGCCTTTGACAGCTATTGTAGCTTTTATAGTCGTGGCACTGAACGCGTATATTATCAACAGGGTATCCGTTCATGTTGCCGGGGCCGGAGGATATTATGATTATGTCAAGATGGGTTTCGGAAGACATGTGAGTGCATACACCGGCTGGTCTTACATAATTTACCAGGTTACATCCCTTGCCTTCATAGGACTGAGCATATCGGTCTTTGTACCTGCACTGCTCACTACAGTGTTCGGCATTACTATCCCTTCATATACCTGGCTTCCCCTGCTTGCAGGTACCGTATTGTTCGGATACCTGATTTCTGTGCTCGGAGTTAAGGGTTCGCTAAAGTATGCCTCTTTGATGGCTAGCCTTGAAATTGCAGTGGTGGTCTTCATAGGGTTATGGCTCGTCATCTCAAAACCTGAGGTCAATACTCTCTCCGTTTTCACGCCAAAATATGCTTCGGGCGGGTTCAGCGGTGTTATGCTGGGCGTTCTTTTCATGTACACCGCCTTTTCTGGATTTGGAACATCCACTCCTCTCGGCGAGGAAACTAAGAATGCCAAGAAGACCATAGCCAAGGGAATAATCATAACTATGCTTGTTCTTGGTGTTTTCTTTGTTTTCGCATCCTACGCCTTCACTGTTGCCTGGGGAGTGGCCAACATGGCTGCATATGGAAGTGCACTGGTTCCCGGAATATCCCTTTCTTACACAGACATAGGAGTATGGGCTGCCATCCTTATCACAATCTTTTACATCAACAGTATTCTCACTGATATGGTTGCATTCACAAACAGCTCTTCCAGAGTCCTTTATGCAATGGCAAATGATGACATTTTCCCAAAAAGCATCTCACAGGTTCACAAAACATATCTGACCCCACACATTGCTTCTTTGGTGATGGCACTGGGAAGCTTTGCTGTTGCAGCTATAGCCACAGTCACCATGGGTGGTTTCAATGCTTTTCTTTTCACCGGAGTGGCAGGAACACTTGGATCAATACTGGTACATATGATGGCAAACGCATCTCTTCCAAAGATACTGAAAGACAAGAAAGTGAAGATTGGTTATCTTAACGTCATAATTACAGTCGCAGCCATCGTTATACTGGGATTTGTGTTTTACGGTTCTTTTATTTCAATAAGTTCACCAGTGCTTATAGCAGCCTATGTTTTTGTTGCCTGGATGGCACTGGGAGTAGTTTATATTGAGTACAAGAACAGGAAATCAGGAACCTGGAGGCAACAGCCAATTCCGGAGGGCGAAAAGTGATTTCGCATCATTTTTTAATTTTGATTTCCATCTGTTTTATGCATTCTGGATTCATACTGTAAAACCTTTTCTACCATTCTTTATATACGAAAACAAATTTTCTATCTATGTCTTATCTGCTTGTCACCAGCCGGTGCCCCATTACCCATGAGAACGTCAGAGGCAAGCATGTGGTAAAGGATAATGTGGGGGGAGTTGCAACCGGCCTCAGAGCCATGATGAAGAAGGAGGGGGGTGTGTGGGTCTGCTGGGGCGATGGCAACCTCGATCATGAATATCAGGAGGAGGATTATGAGGGTTACAAAATAGTGAGGATACTTATTAACCAGAAAGAGAAAAACGGGTTTTATGATGAGTTTTCCAATGGAACATTGTGGCCTTTATTTCACTACTTCAGGGACAGGATCAGGATCAACAACATAGGTTACAAATACTACAGGGCAGTGAACGAGAAGTTTGCAGACAGGATCATGAAATATGTGACCAAAGATATGAAGATATGGATACATGATTACCAGTTAACTCTCGTGCCTGGCATTTTACGAAGCAGAGGGGTAAAGAACTTCACCATATTCTCATGGCACATACCATGGGTTGCAAGCGAATTCTACGCAATTCTTCCAAGGGCCAGGGACATACTTGAAAGCATGGTCCAGTCAAATATGATAACATTCCAC
The DNA here is from genome assembly GCA_021804185.1 of Thermoplasmata archaeon. The sequence goes on from JAJZKL010000065.1 coordinate 2,673, forward strand.
AATGACCAGTATTCCAGAAACTTCAGAAATTCCTGCGAAAAACTCCTCTACGGTGAATATAATCTTGAGAACAAGCTGTTCGCATATTCGCTTGGAATAGACTATGAATATTTCTCCAGTGCCGAGACCAATCAGAGGCTGAAAGATTCATTCGAAGGCAAGAAGGTCATATTTTCCATAGACAGGCTTGATTATACAAAGGGACTTACAAACCGTGTCCTTGCAATAGAGAATCTCATGAGGCGTTATCCGCAGTACCATGGAAAGTTCGTCTATGTCATGGTTGTGACTCCCAGCAGAACATCGGTTGCGGAATATATGTCCATGAAAAGAGACCTGGAGATGACCATAGGAAGGGTCAACGGCCAGTATGGAGACCTTGACTGGACGCCAATAGTTTATATGTACAGGAAAATATCCGGCCCGACACTGCTTTCATATTACAGGATTGCGGATATAGCCCTCATAACACCGCTGATTGACGGCCTCAATCTTGTCAGCAAGGAGTTTGTTGCTGCCACTGACCATGGAATGCTCATACTTTCACTGTTCGCCGGTGCAATCTACAACCTCCCGCAGGCAATAATAGTGAATCCTAACGATCTGGATGCAATGGCAGATGCAATTGACCGCTGCATAAAGATGCCTGCAGAAGAGATCAGGCAGCGCCTCACCGCAATGAAGAACAGTGTCCATGTGAGGGACATAAGATGGTGGATTTACAAAATAGACGGAACATCGGAGAAGATCAGGAATGGAAGTTTCGCAGTTGAAATCGGTTGATTACATAGTAAGAAAAATAAAAGAACTTGGCCCTGGCCCCATGATTTTCCTGGATTATGACGGCACTCTCATATCAATTTCAAGGGACCCGGATAACTGTTTTGCAGATGATAACCTGATCAGTATACTTAGATCGGTTGACAGCAGGTATGATCTTTACATCGTGACAGGGAGATCTTATGAAACAATCAGGAAATTCATCCCCCTTGACCTGAATTTCGTTGCCCTTCATGGGGCCATCCTCAGGAAGAAGGGCGGAGAACCGTCGACAATTGAGGGATATGATCATTACGTGAATGTCTGTAATTCCATTTTTGAGAAACTTCCGGCAATGTTCCGTGATTTCAGGGGACTCAGGTACGAAAACAAGGCAGGTGCAATTGTATTCAACTACTGGAAACTTGAAAATCAGGCAAAAATAAGAGATGTTGCCGCAATGGTGAAAGGGCTTGCAGAATCGAACGGAATGGAATTCAGGGAGGGAAAGATGATCTCCGAGATAAGGATCCCGGGATGCAACAAGGGTGAGGCAATAAGGGCCCTGAGATCAGGCAGGCCTGCAGTTATTGCCGGTGACGACGTGACAGATGAGGATTCGTTCCTTTACAACAGGGATGCATTTCTCATAAAAGTGGGTGAAGGCGAAACCCTGGCAGGATTCAGGCTGAAGGATTACACCGAAATGAGGGAAGTCCTGGAAAGGATCTGAGAAACTAAAGACCCTCGATTGTGTAGAGATCCCTTCTTCTTTCCTTCAGCAGCGGAACTTTTTCCGCGTACTCCTGAACCAGTCCCATGTCCAGGTCAACGTTGAGAACTGTCTCGTCCTCGCCTGCTTCAGCGATTACATCGCCCCATGGGCTTACCGCCATGGAATGCCCTATGAACTGTTCGTTGCAGTTGGATGATGCTATAACGAATGCGCCATTTTCAATTGCCCTGGCCCTGATGAGTGTCTTCCAGTGGTCAAGTTTCCTTTCTCCCCTGAACCAGCCTGCCTGGTATGAAAGAATGTCCGATCCCAGAAGGCGGAGCATCCTTGCCGGTTCCGGGAAACGCAGATCGTAGCATACAAGTGTACCGAGGGTGAAATTTTCCGACCCAAAGGAAGCATAGCCGTTGAGGCCAAAATCGTAAACATTGCTTTCCCTTGAGGAATAGGCGTCAAACAGGTGAGTCTTCCTGTATATGCCTGCAACAAAGCCCATGTCGTCAATAAACACGGATGTGTTGTAAGGCTTGACATTGTTCCCGTTATTCTCCGCCATATTCATCAGGACCCTGATCCTGTTCTTTTTTGCAGAAGCGGTTATTGCAGAAACAAAATTTCCGGAAATATGCTCGGATGCCTCCACAGCAGCTTGGGGATTGCCGTAATCCGGGAGGTACATATGGTATTCAGGAAAAACCACGAGGTCCGTCTTTTCATTCCTAAGGCTTTCAAGTGTGTCCAGGCTTTTCTTCAGGTTCTCATCCTTTGAACTGGTGGAAGCCATCTGAACAATTGAAACTTTGACATGTGCCATCTAGATTGCGCCTCCTTCTGATAATTTTTCGGGAAGGTAGGTGTCGGTAACGTAATCCAGACCGTACTTTGCAAGTGCCTGCTGCTCAGCCTTCTTGTTTATCTGAAGCATGGTCTCAATCTCCTGTTTCCATGTCTCAGAATTAAATCTTGGATCATTAAGTTCTGCCTTAAGTGCCTCAACATCCTTATCTGTAAGCTTATCGGTTGGAAGATCGTAGTTCAGTATATCCGAAGCGGTGACGCCGATAAATCCTGCAGTTGGAACTGCCAGATGGTGTGATATATGGGCTGTTTTTATTGCGCCATACGCGATTGATCCGAAAATCCTGAAAGACCATGGGTCCCCGTCAGTGAAAACATATACGGGGAGACCGAGTTCCTCGTTCATCCTCTTGAGAATCCTCCTGGTGCTTCTTGCCGGCTGTCCCTTAAGGTGAACCAGGACAGATCTCATCCTCTCGTCAAAACCATTCTCAACAAGCCTGTCGAACATTCCGCCTGTTTCTATTGCAAGTATAAAATCAGCGTCCGCCGATTTCAGCCTGAGCTTTTCCTTTTCCACGTTATACGGTATTGGGTAACCGCCGTCACCAACATCATCCTTGCAGTTTATTGTCTTGAAGTCACCCTTCCTGCTTTTCTCCTCTACAGTTATGTTTCCTATTATGCTGGCCCCGTTTTCCTCCGGCCTGAGATGGAAATCCTCCCTCAGGAGTGCGCTGATGATTTCAAGATCCTCCGCCAGAAGGTTGGATTCATCCTGCGTATGGAACTTGCCGTTTCCCCAGCCTTCCGAGATGTAATACATTTCCCTGAGGGTGGAAGACTTGTTTCCTCCGATCATCTCCATTATGAACTCCACCACGGAAAGCACCTTGAGGATATATTCAGCACCGTCTATTGATTTGGCGCTTCTTGTTGTAACATTCTCGCCGTATCTCCAGATTGAATATTTGGGATCAAGGACTATGTTGTCCTTGTTCCTGGAGGGCAGCGATATCTCCGGTACATCCCCCAGTTTCAGCGTGTTATACATTTCAAGCACCATCTTCCTCAGTTTTTCTACAGATTCTTCATCATTGTTCATCCCGGTTATCACCCTCCTCAATGCTGACCGCCTTGACGTTCCAGTCCGATGGGAGAAGTTCAGCTCCCTGCACGTAGACCGGATCTATGCCCTTGAAATAGTAATCAGTTCCTGCATAATCAATGAACTTGCCCTTCATGCTGAATGATACCTTCCTGGATTCAGATGGGGCCAGATGATCTATATTCCATGAAATGCCTCCCTCCGGTACATCCCCTGTGGGGGGTGATGCATATAGGGTGAAGTCCCTCTCCTGCCCTGAATAGTTTATTATTTCTGCCTCTATTTCCATTGAATCCTCTTTCTGCACTGTATTCTCCTTTATGAAAACAACGTTTGCTATTTTTGAAATTATGGGACTGACCGCAGGCTGATCCTCGTTGACAATTGATGCAGCCTTTCTTGCGATTTCTGGAATAAGGCTCTGGACAAGCCGGAATTTTTCATTGATCTTCTGCCTTTTGTCCTTCTTGTTCATGAAAGATTTTAGGG
>JAJZKL010000066.1 GCA_021804185.1 Thermoplasmata archaeon
AGTGAAATAAAGCAGAAGATCAACTCCGAAAACTGATGTCCGACGATGATTTCCTACCAATAATTCTGAGAAATGTCTCAGAGTTAAGAGTTAGGTTTATCAGTTTTTTGAAAGTTTATGGATTTTTTTTCATTCTGTTTATTATTTTCAGGGTCGGTGACTATAACATATTCGGGCATGATATACCACTGCTGAAATTTGATGTAACAAACAACATAGGGGCCCAATTCCTTCACATTCTGGAACTCCATGTACTTCCAAGTGGGACAAAACTTCTTATCTTAAAGCCTGCAGATGGGGTAGCAACAGATTTTCTTATCATTCTTTTCCTGGATTTGATAATAACCATGCCCTACCTTCTTTACCAGGTACTCCAGTACATTGAGCCTGCGCTGAAAAAACACGAGAGGGAGCTTGTACACAGCATCCTCTTTCCAGCATCAGCGCTTTTCTTCACAGGCGCCTTTTTCGGCATATATTTCGTAGCGCCAGAGCTTTTCAGAATTTTTAATGATTTTGACATCGGTCTTGGAGCTATAGAGAGCGTTGGCCTGATGAGCTTTGAATCGTTCCTGATTCTTTACATACTTCTATTTGGGTTCTCATTTGAAGTCCCTGTATTTATGTATGGGCTTACCAGGGTGGGGCTTGTCCCAGCCGAATACTGGAGAAGCCATTGGAGATACGCAGTAGTTATATCGCTTGTTATTGGCATGATCTTCTCCCCTGGGGTTACCGGATTCACCATGATCATCATAGCCATCCCAATGATATCGCTGTATTTTGTTGGAGTATACTTCTCTGAAAGATGGGTTAGAAAAACTGAGGAGGCGTCAAAGAGAGTTTCTGAAGCGCTCTAGATCCATGATGTTCTTGCAGGAAACCCTGTATACCTGAAAGAAAAGCCTGTCTGAGTCTATCCTTGGAACTTCTGGCCTCTTTACCACCTTATAGTTCGAGAGATATTCCGGATTGAGTGATCTACAATAATTCAGTATCTCACGCCGGAAGTTCGCGTAATCGACAACGTTGTCCACGAGACCCAGACTGCTGGCCTGTCCCGCATCTATTAGATTTCCGGATTTTAGATGCGAATAGGCTTCGCCAGTCATATTCAGTGTTGTGTCAGTAAGTACACCTGTGAATGGCGGCATTCCGTACTTAAGGCCAGGCATGCCAAGTTTCGCTCTTGACGATACAATGGAAAGATCACTGGCAAGCGCAAGTTCAAGGCCAAGATCAAAGGCATAACCGTTAACCCCTGCCAGAAAATAGTGGCGCGAAGCCCGAATCATTCTCACTGCTGAAAGGGCGAGATCACGTGCCTCTCTCACGGTAGAATTGTTAGCCTCCTCACTGCAATTGGATGAATAGCCCATGCAGAAGGACCGTTCACCCTTTCCAGTTATGAGTACAACTTTTGGATCATCATCAGCGAGTGTCGAGAGAACTGAGTACAGATCGTCCAAACCCTCAATGTTAAGTGTGTTGTTCACCCCGTTGTCAATCTCCAGCACTGATATGTACTCAGATATATTCTGCAGATTGATCTGTGCTGACTTCTGAATCATAATGTAGATCGCAGGATGTTTACAATTAAAAAAATTATGTGTATATCCCGGTGTAGGCTATTCTATGGTCAGTACATTGTAAGGTTGAATTTCTTGTCAGCCTCTTCATAGCTTTTCCTGTCTGTGATTCCAAGTGCATCGCTGAGGCCCTTCATATTCTCCCCCTGATCTGGATCGTATTTTTCTCTGCCCATTACAAGTCTTCCTGCTTTGTCGTCGAAGTATATCTGCTCCCCGAATTTCTTCAGGCAGTGAATAACTTCAGCCGCCTCTTCTTCCTCACCATGAAAATGTTTGAAACAATCCGTGAAATGTGGCTTCGTCATCTATCATCGCACCTCTTTGAATCGTATTTAGGATACCTGATATTATATCTGTCCACTGCAAGCTGGACAGTATACGCAATGTTGTCCAGAGCAAAATCCACACCATCAGGAGGCATCAGGCTGACTAATGACCGGATTCCTGACATGCGTTCCCTGAAATCTTCGAGGCTTATTTCACCGGTTATAATCTCTTTAAAACATTCCAGCATTGCCAGATGATCAGAAAGATCTGGGCGTGGTTTCCTGCTGATCCGCATAAGATACTTCAGTTTTTTTTCCTTTCTATCAATCAGCTTGACGGCAACTTCCGGTTCCCCATATATCAGGGAGCTTTTAAGTATTTCAAGATCAGACATTATAGTCATTGAATATCACCCGAAAATTCCTCCAGCGGCGCTTATGAGAGTTGGCATGAAGGAAGCAATTATTCCAATGAAGAACAGTGCAACAGTAATAACTGCGGCAGCCACAACAGGAGCCTTTGCACTGTAGGGAACTGCAGTTTCACCCTCTGCCGGGTCTCTTGCAAACATGTAAGTTATAACCCTGAAATAATAGAATACAGATATAGCGCTGTTCAGTATGGCAATAACTGCAAGCCACCACAGGCTGCCCTCAATTAGTGCAAGAAACAGGTAGTATTTTGCAAGGAATCCTCCGGTAAGGGGAATTCCTGCAAGTGCCAGCATTATAACTGACAGGCTAACTGCTGTTGCAGGGGACCTCTTTCCAAGACCTGAGACGTCTTCCAGTTCCACATTATCCTTAGGAACAGCATTCATTGTTATGAATGCCCCACCCTTCATGAATATATAGACAAGTGAGTAGAACATTCCTGCTGCTATGGCAAATTCCGACACTGTTGAGGTTGGGCTGCCGCTGCCTGCAACCACTGCCAGAACCAGAACCAGGTAGCCGGCCTGAGCAATGCTTGAATAGGAAAGTATCCTCTTTAGATTGCTCTGGGAAAGTGCAGAGATATTCCCATAGGTCATTGTTATGATTGAAAGTATCACAAAGAGGTAAAATACCGCCGTGTGGTCGAAAGAGAAACCGGAAAGGAACACCTTTAGAATGACCATGAATGCCAGAATCTTGCTTCCTGCGGCCAGGAATGCTGAAACTGAGTTTTCTGTACCATCGTAAGTGTCAAGAGCCCACTGGTGGAACGGAAAGAGTGCCAGCTTGAACCCGAACCCTATAATCAGGAAAGCAAGTGCAAGTGTTATTTCCGGTGAGCCTGTGACATGAGAAAGGGCAGATGAAGAGATGCTGAATGTTCCAGTTCCCATGTAATAGAAGCTGGCACCGAAAAGGATGAATGCAGTTGCTATAGTTCCAGTGAAGAAGTACTTGATGGAGGCCTCCAGGTTTCTTCTTGTCTTGCCAAAGCTTGAAAGAACATAGGTCCCTATACTGACAGATTCGAAGGCAATGAAAAGTGCAATCAGGTTATAACTGAATGCAGCTACCACCATTCCAACATTCAGGAAAAGAAGGGTAGAGTAAAATATCTCTGATTTCTGATAATTCTTAGTGGAAAATGGGTAGCAGATAAACATTGAGGAAATCAGCATTATTATGGCGAAATATTTCCCAAAATTGTTGAAGACCATGACCCCAGAATAGGCGCTTCCCGAGGAAGGATCAAGCAAAAAGACAAGAAGTGCAGCAATACCAAGCCCTGCAAATGTTGTCCATGAGATCACCTTTTCCCCTATATTCCTGACACCTGTCCAGAGTATTGCGAACCCCAGAAGGCCCAGAAATATTTCCGGAATGAGATGAATGAATGTAGCTGTTGAACCTATACCTAAATCTAACGCTGACATTTAGAGACCTCCTGAATAAGCAGTGAGCAGTCCAAATAGCAGATTTGGAAATATACCGAGTATGAGTATAACAATTAAGCTGGCACCAAGGACAATAGTCTGGTAAGTACCGGAGTCACGAATCCGTCCAAGATTTTCGTTGTAAGGGCCATATAGGGACCTCTGAGCTGCCCATATGTGGTAAGAGGCTGTGAGAATCATCCCGAAGATGACAAACAGGATGACCCATCCGATGGCCTGGAAAGAGCCAACAAGGACAGAGAACTCCCCTATGAATCCTGCCATCCCAGGTAGTCCCAGAGAAGCAAGCAGACCTGCAAGCAGGAATGATGCAAGGAATGGAGTCTCCCTGAATATCCCCCCTAATTCCTGAATGTTTTCTTTTCCTGTGGATCTCTTTATGAAGTAGAGTGCTGAGAACACAAATGCCATTATCAGACCATGTGCCACAATCTGGAACATTCCGCCTGAAAGCTCAAGTGTTTTCTCATAACCTGTCTCCAACCCTCCTGCTCCGAAGGCAAGTACCACAAAGCCCATAGAAGCAGCGCTTGCAAGTGCCATCATTCTCTTAAGGCTGGACTGCATCATAGCCGCCAGAGCGAAGTAGATAAGGCTGATTATGCCAATACCAATGAGAAATGATAGAACAAACGTGCCGAGTGACTGAGTAACAGGAAGTAATATCCCGAACAGTCCCAGACCACCCATCAGTGACAGCCCTCCAGATAGAATGACAGTGGCAGGGTACGGTGCTGATTCGTAAGAATCAGGCAGCCAGGAATGCAGCGGAAATACTGGCATCTTAACCAGGAATGCGAACAGGAATCCGAAAATTGTGAAGTCCCTCCAGAAAGCAGGCATATATGAAAAAGTGCTGTTTGTCATCAGTGAACCAATCTGGAATGTAAGGGCACCGGTCCTATCAAAGTTATACGTGTAAACAGCAAATATTGAGAGAAGGAGGAACACAGAACCTATATGCGTGTAGACGAAGAACTTCAGTCCAATGCTCTCTTTTCTAAACTTTCCGAATTGGGCAATCATGAAGTATACAGGTATCAGTACAACTTCCCAGAAAATATAGAAAAACAGGAAGTCTCTGGAGATAAGAACTCCGATAAGACCAACTTCAGTTGTAAGTATGTAGCTGAACATTAGCCTGTCAAGTTCCTTTTTCTCTGCTATAAGAGTTGAGATAAATATCACAATTACCGACAGAATGAGAAGTGCATCCGTAAACCCGCTAACACCAGTGGTGAAATTTATTCCAATGGATGGGGCAAGAGAATATGAAACCCTGGAAATGAAGCCTCCCGTATAGCCGGAACTGAATCTTACAAAGCTATAAATTATGACAAGAGCAGCAAAAATTCCTGCAAAAACAGTAGCAAACAGGTCTCTTTTTACTTTTATGAAAAATGACGCTATTGCGACAATTATAGTGGCCAGAAATATAAGAAATATAAACAGATCAAAGCACCCCCAACAGTTCTATGATGATGAAAATTACTGAAATTCCTATTATCAGGAATACGAAATAATTTTCGATAACTCCATTCTGAAGACGTCTCAATAGAGACCCAAGGCTGAGTGTACCATCACCTACGCTTTCCACACCTTTGTTATACGATGATTCGAAACTGGCTGTAGCGCCTGAGAAGGCAGCGATAAACCTTTCCGCTATGATATTCGTGAAAAGCCTGTCAAGATAGAATTTGTTCTTAACAAGGCGATACCCAAACTTGTCCGAAAGATTGAGTTTTTTGTATCTTTCGGTCCCGTATATGAAATATGTAACTATGATTCCAATTGCCATAAGAGTTATTGGTATTGCCTCGATGAAAAGCGGAATTGAAGGAACAACTGCTTTGGAATAGACATAACTGTAGAAATATGGCTGAATAAGTCCAAGCAGAAGTGCTCCAGCACCAAGAATCATAAGAGGGATCAGAACATACGCTTTTGGATCATGGGCTTTCTCTGCAAGATAGGATCTGGGCTTTCCAAGTGCAACCCTGAAGAACATCCTGAATGTGTAAAGTGCGGTAAGTAAAGAACCTCCAGCCAGTAGTATCCATGGAATAATGGCATAGGGAGATCCAGATTTCTGGAAATATATCCATGAGGCAGCTATGATTGAATCCTTGGAAAAGTAACCGGCAGTTCCGGGAAACGCGACGAGTGCCAGGGAACCGATAAACAGAAGTGTTACTGTAATGGGCATACGTCTCCAGAGCCCGCCCATTTCCCTGGTGTCTCTAAGATCCATAAGTGCAATGAGTATTGCTCCGGCACTCATGAAAAGTAGCGCTTTGAAATCCGCATGCACTATTAGATGGAACATTCCATAGGAAACTCCGGAATAACCTATAACTGAACCCAGGCCTATGGCCGCCATCATATATCCAATCTGGCTTATTGTCGAATATGCAAGTATTCTCTTAATGTCATTGACCACTATTCCAATTATGCCTGCAAAGAATGCAGTAAATGCTCCGACCGCAACAACAGAATATAGCGCAAATGGAGCTGAATAATAAAATATTGGAAAGACACGTGCTACAAGGTACACTCCAGCAGTTACCATGGTTGCAGCATGGATCAGCGCCGATACTGTAGTGGGTCCTTCCATTGCATCCGGAATCCATACGTGAAGTGGAAACTGTGCTGACTTTCCAGCTGCTGCTCCAAGAAATAGTACGGCGACAGTGCCAAGAGTATTGGGTCCGACGTATGAGGCAATGGACTGAGCGTGATTTATGAGAAAT
>JAJZKL010000067.1 GCA_021804185.1 Thermoplasmata archaeon
CATATACCGTAATTCTTGGTATGTTGAGTTCATTAGAAATGTCATTAAAACAGTCTACCTGCCATTTACATGCTTACTTTTGAGGTTTTAATTTAAGTGTAGCAGTCATTACCTGCAATCAATCTTCAAAAGATGAACATTCTGTCGCTTTTAAATATAAAGATTCCCTGTCTGTAGCATGGATCAGAAGGACAGAATGATCTTTGAGTACCTCAGGGAGAGAGGTCGGGACAAAATATCTGACATTTCTAATGAACTCAACATACCAAGAATTACGGTATATGAGAGAATACAGGGGATGGTGAAGAGGGGAACCATAAAGAAATTCACAATTGTTCCAGACTACGCTGAAATTGGTCTCCCGACGGTTGCATTTATCTACGTTCTCTTCGACGCGTCCTCAGGTTCCTCGCAGAGAGAACTGGCCAAAAAGATATCGGGCTTCAGTGAGGTTGAGGAATTATACATAATTGCCGGGGAATGGGACATGCTCCTCAAGGTGAGGGCATCATCTGTGGAGGAGATCGGCAATTTCATTCTTGACCGGCTGAGATCCGTGGAAGGGGTTCAACGTACGGAAACCGTTACTGTATTTTCAGTTGTCAAGTGAGTTGATATATCCTCTTCTGTAATCCTTGACTTTCACAAACGCAGGGAATATTAACGATAGCACAACTGTTCCTATGATTACAGCAGAAAAGAGCTCTGACCCGATAAGACCGGAATTCAGGGCTACTGTTGCAACGGCTAGGCCTATTGCCCCCCTTCCCCCGAAGATCCCCATGGCATTTCTTCCCCCTATCTCCTTCAGGTATTTTTTGCCCAGATAAAGGTCGAGACCACCGCCGACGATGGCTGAGATTCCTGCCAGTATGAAGGTTATGATCAGGTAGTGAGTGCTGGGGACAACCATGTCAAGTCCGGCGATAGCGAAAAAAAGAGGTATGAAGAAGCTATCATCCAGCCTTCCAAGCGTCCTTGTAAGTATTCCCTGAAGATCCGCACCTACAACAAATTCATTGATAAGTATTCCAGCAAAGAATGCCCCGAGAATGTAGGTAATACCGATTATCTCAAATATGGCTGAAACAAGCAGCCCTGCTACTATTATCCCTCCGAATATTGCCTTTTCACCTCTTTTCCTTGCCTTCAGGCCTGAAAAGAAGCTGTTCACAAATGCAATATTCCTGTAAATTAATCTGTCAATCAGAAAAATCGCCAGGAGGAACACCAGGATGCCTAAAACCTCTAGGAGTAGATGCGATCTATCAGAAAAACCAGATGCTAGAATGAAAGCTATCACATCACTGATTATGACAGATGCAATGATTACCTTCCCGGAATCAAGTTTATCAATTCCGTAGCTTCTAACAATTACTGAGATAATTGAAATTGATGGAATTGCAATGCTTATGGAGACCAGCACTGAACTTGTTAATCCCAGATCCAGAAACTCTAATGAAACATACATCATGATCAGAACGGGAAATATGAAGCTCGCAATGCTGAACAGAAGTGCCCTTGGGATGTTTCTCTTAAGTGTATCTGTGGACTGCTCAATACCTATGAGGAGAATTATGAAGAAGAGGGACACCTCCGAGATTCCAGACAGAACAGCATTGGGTGAAATAAGGTGAAGAACTGCAGGCCCATAAACTACTCCAGTGATAGTTTCACCAACCACTGCAGGTATCCCTATAAACTCCATTATCTCGCCTACAATGAGTGCAGTGATAAGCAGCAGAAGGATGGAAAGGATAAATGTCATTCAAGCACCTCGCATATTTCTCCATGAAACTAAAGGTCCAGGAAATTTGCTCTTCTCCATAGAAACACTGTTCTATTTATATTTATTTGAATGACTGATTTGGGTTTCAGGCATAATTCTAAAATTAATCAGCAAAATCAATTGAGAGATCCAGTTTTAAATTTCTATTGCAAAGTTAAGAAAATCTGAAAAAGGGGTTAGAAGGGGTTCATCCGCCGTGTTTAAATGCAGGATAAAGAAGCATCCCCCCATCCACTATGAGAGTTGTACCGGTTACATAGGATGCCATATCGCTGGCTAGGAAAGCAACAGCCTTTGCAATGTCTCCTGTTTCGCCCATTCTGGGCATGGATATCTTTGTCAGCAGATCCTTATATGTTTCCGGGTTTCCCCACACATCCTTGTTTATGGGGGTCTTTATGGCGCCGGGTGCCACAGAGACTACCCTGATTCCGGACTCTGAAACCTCCTGTGCAAGTGTCTTTGTGAACATGGACAGCCCTGCCTTTGCGCTGCAATATGCAGTGAAGCCAGACCAGGGAAGGAACTCATGTACAGATGTTATATTGATTATGACTCCGCTTCCCTTTGATCTCATTCTCTTAACAGCTTCCCTGGCACAATAGTAAGGACCAAAGAGGTTTATTGCAATAACCTTCTCCCATAGCTTTGGATCGTCATCACCGCATATCTGTCTCTTTCCATCAACTCCTGCATTGTTTACAAGAATGTCAATGCTGCCAAGTTCTTTATCGAGAGACATGAAAATCGCCTGAACCTGTGCAAGGTCTGAGACATCCCCGCCGAACACTCTGGCCTTTCCGCCATTTTTGTTGATTTCGTCAGCCACCAAATTTGCCTGGTCCTTCTCAGAGTGGTAATGGATACCAACATAAGCTCCAGCCCTTGCAAGATATCTTGCAATTTCCATTCCAAGCCCTGAAGAGGAACCTGTCACAAGAGCAATTTTTCCCTTAAGACTCAACTCTATGCCTGATCCAAATTTCATTGTGGTTTCAGTTTCACTCATTATTAGAAATAACCTAATACGAAATAAAATATGTGTTTACGGGACACCACAACCGGAATCAGTAATCCTGAACCCTATATTGGTACAATTCTTACTACGTTGCTTCCTCGAATTATCACTGTTCCAAGCTTTCTGTTAAGGGACTCCGAGCTTTCCTCAACATTCTCCAGAACCATGTTCATGTATTCATCGTACCCTGACAGAACCCCCTGCAGAGTTCTGTTATCCTTTAGCAAAAGTGCCACCTTTCTGTTTAAATGTTCCTCCAGCATTTTCATCGGCATTATCATTTTTTCACCATTTAGTTGTATTCGTCCTCGTCCACTCCTTCCTCTCGGCTCATGATGACCTGAATCAGACCTTTCAGTACTTCCTTCACGTCATCCAGCTCTTTTCTCATGGAGGTGACCTCGTTGGATAACGTTTCCACATCTTTAACTTTCCCACCAATACTGCCTTTCATGATCATTCCTCATCGAATTTTATCATTCCGTAATCAGGGGCCACCCTCTTAATCTCGGTTCTCTCACAGTTATCACAGTATAGAGTTCCATTCCTGATGTTCATTACATTTCTGCATCTTATGCAGAATGTCCTGAGAACACCGAGGTTATTTCCGAATATTCCCAGTTCTATACCCCTTCTTCCAGTTTTCAGAACCCTCACACGTATTATGTCCCCTATCATAAGGATAAGTGGTGGCCCTCTTGAACTCCTCCCACCAAGTCCAAGGGATGCTTCCACATCATAAGTTCTCAGGCCGTGCTGGCTGTTGTAAATGGCACCGATTCTGAGCACTGCTTTCCTCTGGTCGACCTTGATGACTTTACCATAGGCTATGTCTCCACTCTTAATGGTTACCTTTTCCCTGTAAGGCCTGACGGTGATATTCAGGTCTGTTTCGTCTCGGGATATGCTTCCAAAAACACTTGATATGATCTCTCCGTTTTGATCAATAGCGTTCTTTCCTGGAATATACTCCTCTGCCATAGCTATTACGTCACCGGGAAAAGCCTGGTCATTTTTTGATGAAATCTCTGGCATCTTAATTTACCTGTTAGTTGTTTCTGGGGCTAAATAGCAAAATGAACCAAGTCTAATTAATCTTTCCAATGCTGCAGAAAACAAGTGGCGCTTCTGATTTTCTGTCAACTGCTCCCATGCCCTACTTTCAATTCCAGGCATTACCAAAATGGTTTGGGTTATATCAACGCGAACTGAAGCTGGGTACCACTTTGGAGATTTCTACTAAATTTCCAGGCATGTGTAAAAGTGGAATGCCTGGATCTTTGCATGGTTAAATCCTGGGGAGAAAGAAAGTAAAATAGGAATAACAGGATACCGCTTCATTGTTCATTGATAGCGCTTTTTTCGGCTTTGCAAGGGCAGGTTCCCTCAACGATAAGATCAATTATCCTGTGGTTCTTGACCTCGAAAACCCTTTGCACAGGTCTGTGGCAGACTCAATTACCGCAGAAATTCATGTGCCATGGAATTTCGTTACCAGTAAATTAGACTTTGTGGAATCGGGCGAGGACTACCTCATAATTCCGGAACTATCCTCACTGATCCAGAAACCCAGGAAGCTGATCTCCATAATCCGGAAGATCAGAAATGATTACGGGTTCAGAAGACTGATATATGCGCAGGGTTATTCAGACCCATATTTACTCCCCATCCTGGTATATCTGGGAATTAGTATTTTTGATGATACAACAGCCAAGATCGAAGGGCTGGAAAATATTAGATACACGCCGCTTGGGAGAGTCAGGACACCTTCAATTCAATCTGAGCATAATTCTGCATTCCTCAAAGAAACGGCTGAACTTTGCGATCTTTCCATCAGAAACGATACCCTGAGAAATATTGTGGAGAGGTTCATCATGCACCCAAAGGCCATGGAGCTCATACGCCTTTCCGATACTCTCCTGACCCAGGAATTTGAAATTACATATCCAAGAAGGACTCCGGAAATATTTGCATCTACTCTGGATTCCTTAGTCAGGCCGGACCTGCTTAGGTATAAAGATTACATCTCCAATGTGTATACTCGCAGTGACAATGGTGAAATAGCTCTCCTTATTCCCTGTACTGCGAAAAAGCCATATTCTCAATCAATGACGCATCAGAGGCTTTTCACTGCCCTGGGCAAGAGGAGGCGCGGACTGCATGAAATAATAATCACATCCCCTGTTGGTGTTGTTCCGCGGGACCTTGAAAGAACTTATCCTCCAGCGTTCTATGATATCCCAGTGACTGGAAACTGGTATCTGGAAGAGAAAGAAATGATTAACAGCATGATACAGAATTACTTTTCAAGGAATTCCTACAGGAAAGTGATTGCATTCGTTGATAGCTCACTGGGGTTCATAGAATCTGTTCTTCCACCTGCATCCGATCTGATAATATGGGAAAAGAAGAACCGGGAAAAAGAGTTCGATGAACTTATTTCCCGTCTCGACAGTTATCTGGAAAGCAATCCAAAATCAGGCTCGGGAGGGTCCAGACTAAACGAATATGTATCCATAGCAAAATACCAGTTCGGTTCCTGGATAGAAAAATACATACTTCCCTGCAGAATTGTAAGGAACTATGACAGGGACATGCTGGTAAGTGATGGTAAACCATCCCTGGTCTTTCATGAGGACAGAGGGTTCTTCTCCATAACAAAAAATGCGGCTCCATGGTTTCTTGAGAATGGAAAGTTCCTGGTGGAGATAGATGACTTCAAGCCAACGGCAAATATCTACGCAGTTGGGATAAAGGGAGCCACTCATGACATCAGGCCGGGTGATGAGGTTGTTATACACTGTAATGGGGATATTAGAGGTGTAGGAACTGCAAAGATGCCAGTAGATGCAATGACATCACTGAAGAAAGGAGTGGCAGTAAAAGTAAGATGATGAGAACCTAAATCAAATTTCGGTAGTGTCCTACTTTAGATGTGTTAATATACCTTCTTCGCATATATTCTTATGACCAGGCCAAGGGGCGAGAATACGGTTACATGCCAGAATCACAGCTGCAGGTATTTCAACAGGGAAAGGGGCAAGGAAATAATAAGGAGGGGAAAGAACCGTGCCGGACACCAACTGTACAAGTGCCTCCACTGCAACCATACATTCTCTGAGACCCTGTTGACACCACTGTATCACAAACATCTTCCTGAATCTGAAATAATAAGGATCTGCAAACTCCTGGTAGAGAAGAATGGAATCCGTTCCATAGAGCGCATTACAGGGCATCACAGGGACACCATAGGGAGATTGCTGGAAGATCTGGCTGAAAATGCCGAATATGTGAATGAATCACTCCTGCGATCCATACCTCTTGTACAGTACGAGATGGATGAACTCTGGACTGTGATCAAAAAAAACAGAAAACGATTGTCCGAACTGGCAGAGATGAATCTGAAGAAGGTGACGCATGGATCTACACAGCAGTGAAGCGTTCATCCTATCTGTTCCCTGCGTTCTCCATCGGGAAATGGACCCAAAACACATGTCGCCTCATGATATATGACTTCAGGAGAAGAATCAAGCCATTCCAGAAGGGAAAGATCGAGGTCTTCACGGACGGCAATGATGATTATACATACGTGCTGAAATCCTTTTTCCCCATGGATAACATAAACTATGGACAGCTTGTGAAGATAAGAGACACACATGGAAAACTGATCCG
>JAJZKL010000068.1 GCA_021804185.1 Thermoplasmata archaeon
ATTGGTGAAGAACAGTATCAGCATTCCTGCGATTCCGCCAATCATGGGGAACAGCATAAATGGTATAAAGTCAGCTTTTCCGTACATGGCTGAGGACACCACCATTATGCAGGGAAAAACTATATCTCCGAATCCAAGCAGCAAAGCCTTGTTGTCGTGAGACTCGTTTTCCACAATCTTGATAGAATCGAGTTTGACCCCTTTCTGTGAAGGAAATACAAACAGCATAGGCAACTTCTCATTAAAGGCAATGCTGGCAAGCCCTATCATGTGCTTGGTCTTGTAAACTGCAATGTAATCATACAGGGCAAAAGCTGCAAGAAATACCACTGCGGCCCAAACTCCTATGACCAGTCCCCATATTGATGCCACACCTGCTGCCAGGAAGAAACCGGCGGTGTCCACAACGTACCATTCATTCTTGAATACAAGCAGGACCACCATTATTGCAGGGGCACCAAAGCTTATGGCATAGTATTCGGGATAGTTCTGGGCTATGAATATGCCAAGAATGCTCCAGATATAGAATACGATGTAAGCAATGACTGCGATAAATACCCATTTGAGAATCCTTGCCAGATTCTTTCTCGCGAGGATTAAGATAAGGCCAGAAAAAACCACTGCCGAGATCAGGTAATATATGACGTATGAGAAACCGCTGGTACCGGATGTTGCACCGATGCCTGGGGATAGCGAATCAAGGCTCATTGACAGGAAAGTAGCGAAAACCGATGAGATAACGAATATTAGTATGCCGGCCAGTTCAGGAATCCTGTTTTTCAGATTTTTTCACCTTCGGTTTCTTCTTTTCCTTGTTGAACTGGCAATCCATTTTCGGGCAGAATTTCCATACCCTTTTGTTCCTGAAGTCCACCAGAATAGGAGCACCGCAATGCGTGCATACCTCACCGGTGGTTCTTAACTGTCCCATTTGTGGAGCTGGATATGTCGTCTTGCAGTTCGGGTAGTTTGAGCATCCAAGAAATCTCTTCCCAAATCTCGATTGTCTCAAGATCAGATTCCCACCGTCTTCCGGGCATTTTCCCATGATGTCTTTGTCGATGTTATGCTGACACTTGGGATTAATGCATCTTGTATCCGGTGACTGCCCTTTCCTGATTATCCTTATCAGGGGAAGACTGCATATGTCACATTTTTCCTCAAGAATCTGAGGGGTCCCTCTTGAAGGACTGTAAAAATCAATGGTACAGCTGTCATCGCTACACTTGAGTTTTGAGAAATCCCTGTTCCTCAGGAGGACTATGTCACAGTCGTGATACGGGCATTTTCCAATGGGATTCCCTCTCCTCAGTGCTGAAATTATGGTGTCCTTTATCAGGGTTTCTTTCTGCTGGAATTCCTTGAGTGCGTCGAGGAGCATGCCTCTAGATATCCCTACCACATCTTCCTTGCTGGTTTCCCTGTTTGCTATCCGATCCATCTCCTTTTCAAGACGGGCAGTCATGTCGGGCTCAGTGATGTTTGATTCCACTGTGAGGAGTGCCTCTATGAGTCCCATACCAAGCTGTGTAGGCCTGACGGGGTTTCCTTCCACGAAGTTCCTCATCTGCAGCTTCTCTATTATGTCATGGCGGGTACTCTTCGTTCCCAGGTTCAGTTCCTCCATCTTCTTTATCAGAGACGCAAGGTCATATCTTCTTGGAGGTTTAGTCTTCTCCTCATTAAGGAACCACTCCTTGCCTTTAACGGTATCATCAGGCTTGAGGTCTGGAATTATCACATCCTCCACTTTCCTGTATGGGTAAAGATCAAGCCACCCATGGTCCAGCACCTTGGTACCCTTAGCTTCGAATTTATGTCCTTCCACATCAATTAAGGCTTCAGAGACTTCTTTCTGCCCATCCCTGTAAAGTGTAGCCAGAAACCTTCTTACTATTAATTCATAGATCTTTGCGTAATCCCCTTTCAGGGTTCCTTTCTTTGCTGCCGACACAGGATATATAGGCGGGTGATCTGTTGCTTCTGTTCGTCCTCTGGACGGCCTGATGGTCTCCTGAGCAAGAACTTTTTCAACGTCGGATGAAAACTCAGTCTCCATGAGCTTGTTAAGTATGTTTTTGAAGTAGATGGACTTCTGATAAACCATGTTGTCCGTTCTCGGATAGCTTATGAATCCTCTTGTGTAAAGATTCTCTGCAATATTCATAGCTCGGGAAGGTGTGACCCCAATTCTTGAAGCCTCCCTGAGGAACTCCGTTGTGTTGAAAGGTGGAGGTCTCAGTATCCTCTCGTTCTTCTTGGAAAACTCCAGAACGGTACCGTTCTTTCCATTGATTTCACTGTAAATTTTTTCAGCTTCGTCCTTTTTCCATATCTGCCCGCCCTGGTAGCTCGCAGTGAAATCCCTTCTCTTGTTGAAAAGAATGCTTATGATCCAGTAGGGTTCCTCTTTGAAGTCGCGGATTTCAATTTCCCTCCTAACAATCAGGGCAAGTGTAGGAGTCTGTACTCTTCCCACGGACAGAAAATTTCTGCCCAGCCTCTTTGAGGCAAGCGAAAAGAATCTCGTCAGAACCGCTCCCCAGTAAAGGTCTATCTCTTCCCTAGCTGCTGCGGACTGTGCAAGATCATTATCTACCTCTGTCAGGTCCTGAAAAGCTTTCCTGATCTCGTCGGGAGTAAGCGCGCTGAATCTCGCTCTCCTGATGTCGGGGTTGCTCTTGATCTTTTTGAGAACGTTTGTCTCAACTATTTCCAGAGCTTCCGTTCCAATCAGTTCCCCTTCCCTGTCAAAATCGGTTGCAACTATTATGGTCTCAGCCCTGCTTGTCAGTGCCACAAGGCTATTGAAGGCGCTCTTATTCGTTACCCTGTGAACGATTCCTGACGATGTCAGCGCTTCAAGGTTTGTGCTCTTCCACTCCTTCATGCTGTCCGGGAAGTCTATTGCCACTATGTGTCCACTCAGAGGTATCACGACATATGTGTCGCCGTCTTCTCCAAATTCAATGTAGTTAAGTCCTTTTGACCTTTTCTGTTTAGACTTCCCGTCGGAAAGAATATACGCAATTCTTCTGGCAGCATCAGCTTTTTCGGTAATTATTATGTTTTTAGCGCCTTCTGTTTTTTGCAATAGATCGTCCTTCCTTTAAGTGCAGCATTTATTAAGAATTTTTTAAGGGGCGCACTTTCGGAAATATTCCCGGAGAGGGCGAAAGGGCATTTCATTTTCGGCAAAGCAGAACAATAATTTACCTAGATTCCGTTATTGGACTGTTGAGAATAGACTATGAAAAGTATAACCGGATTTCAATTGAACCGTGCCAGAATGTATACCCTCCCTCAGAGGATACGTTTCTCGTGCTGGATAATATTGTCCCCGGTCATACGGTTCTGGAAATCGGATGTGGATCAGGCATAATATCCATATACTGTGCTTCGCTGGGATGCGCCGTAACCTGCTGTGACGTGTCAGAGGCAGCCCTGACGTGCACCGAAAAGAATGCCATCAGGAATCATGTCTCCTTGAAAGCAATCAACTCAAGCTTTTTTCAGCGCATTGAAGGTGAATTTGACACCATAATTTTCAACCCACCTTATCTTCCGACGGAGGACAGGATGGAAAATTCCGATCAATGGGATGGGGGTCAGAGTGGTTTTGACGTGATCAGACCTTTTCTCAATGGCGCTGCAGATCACCTTGATGAAGGAGGAACAATATACCTCGTACTTTCAAGCCTGACGAATATTGATGCCCTTATTGAACAGTATAAAAATTATAGTTTCAAGGAAAAAGCTAGGGATACATTTTTCTTTGAAACATTGTTTCTATTTGAAATTAATAAAAAATGAGTTGCTTGCCGTTCCGGTTTACTTCACTTTTTTGGCTCGTGCGATGGTGCAACATAACTGGCCCAGTTCAATGAGTTGGTGTTCTGCATAACTGCTGGTGGTTAGTCGTGCCATTCTGTGTATTTGGTGCATAGCTTCCAAAAGCAGGGAAGCCGGCACAACAAGTGAAATTATGAATACCTTCTTATTCATGGAAAAATAACTATCAGAGGAGTTCTAAAAACTGCCAAAATGACCCATCTTACCTTTAGCGGGAAGAGCCTTTTCCCATGTTGCATCGGAACTCAATGTCTCAATCCAAAATATAGATTTTTGGAATTACCTAAAAATATTTTAGAGTGCTCAGCGTATATTTTATCATGGGATATGAAAAAATTTTAACAATGGCATTAGTAATCGTTTCAGTTATTGGGTTTACGCCAGTTATATTCAGTGCTTCGCAGCAAACCATGGCACCTGCAATGTTCCATTCCATGCCCGGAGCTAGTACAAATTCGCTTAACTGGGCTGGATATGCGGCCACGGGTAATGCGGGTTCCGTGACTAATGTTTCTGCCTCCTTTGTAGTGCCAAATGTCGAGCCATCCTCGAAGACTCAATATGTTGCTTTCTGGGCAGGAATAGATGGCTTTAACGATAATACTGTGGAACAGGCTGGAGTTCTAGCACAAACATCCGGTGGAAGTGTATCGTACAGTGCATGGTTTGAGTTCTACCCCGCTTCTCCTGTCTATGCAAGCTGGCATCCCGCTCCCGGCAACGTAATGACGGTTTATATCCAGTACCATTCAATTAATGACACAATGTCTGCTTCAGTGATGGATCTTAACCAATCGGAAAGTTTCACCGGATGGAGCAGCGCTTCATCATACGAAAGGGATTCTGCAGAATGGATAACCGAGGCCCCCTCCTCTGGCCATGGTATACTTCCCCTTGCTGATTTTGGAACCGTTTATTTCGGAAATGACAGCACCGGAGTGAAAATGACCAACTATGCCACGATCAACAACAGTTATGGACCCATGGGCAATTTCAGCCTCACAGAGATAATTATGACGACCCGTTCCGGATCACAGAAGGCTGTGCCGTCACCAGTGAGTTCGGACGGGACAAGTTTCTCAGTAACCTACACTTCAACCAAGAACAGCCCTAACCATTAGGGCCAATTTTAATTGATTTATTAGGTCTGAGAAATTTCATAAACGATATTTTCTAAAACCCCCTTGTTTTCTATCAGGTCTCGATTCAGGGAAATTGTCGTCAGTATCATAAAAATTTTTGTGGGATGTGTAATTTGAATTTATGCTGTGATACAAATTTATGCTGTGTAATACTTAGGGGTCAGAACAGATGGTCACGATTCAGGATCGCATTAAGGAGATCGAAGAAGAGCTCAGGAATACTGAGTATAACAAGGCTACCCAGAAACACATCGGTCTCCTCAAGGCGAAACTTTCAAGGCTTGAGATTGAAGCAGTGTCCCATAAGAAGGGGGGAGGGGAGGGCTTTTCAATTCCCAAGTCCGGAGATTCCACTGCGGCTCTCGTAGGTTTTCCGAATGTCGGCAAGAGCAGCCTTCTCAATGATCTGACCTCCCAGAAAAGCGAGATCGGCAACTTTGCTTTCACGACTCTCAGGGTTGTTCCCGGAATTCTTCATTACAAAGGGGCACAGATACAGATTCTTGATTTGCCGGGGATAATAGAGAACGCCAGTGCAGGATCCGGAAGGGGAAGAGAAATCCTCAGCATTGTCAGAAACGCCGACCTCGTCCTGGTGGTTACCGACGTGGATGCAAAGGGTGTAGACAGGATCATTTTTGAACTTCATCGCGCAGGAATAGTTCTCAACAGGAGAAAAAGGAACATAGCGATCAAAAAGTCCAACAGCGGCGGAATCAGGATACACAAACCGAGAAAAGTTAGTGTAAAGGATGACGAGATAAAGGAGGTCCTGAAGGAGTTCAAGATAACAAATGCCGAAGTGTTCATAAGGGAATCAATAACCATGGATGATCTTATAGATCATCTGAAGGGAAACACGATCTATGTCCCGGGAGTGTTTGTCGTAAACAAGATAGATCTTCCTCACGATCCGGAAAATATCGAAAAACTGAAGCACCATGGCAGGGTGATAGAAGTATCCGCGTCGGCCAGAATTGGTATCGACGAACTGAAGGAAGCAATTTACCAGTCCCTTGAGCTGATCAGGGTATATCTGAGGGAAAAATCCGGATACGTTGATACTGAGAGGCCACTGCTGCTGAAAAAAGGGGCAATAGTCAGGGACGTGGTAAGGAAGATCAGCAGGGAAATGCTGGAAGCTTTCAGGTATGCAATAATAACCGGTCCGCAGAGAAAACAGAATGAACTTAGGGTAGGACTTGATTATGAGCTGCTTGACGGGGACGTGATGACAATCATAAGCAAAAATTAGGGGATGTTTTTGAAAGTTGCAAGAAAGGTCAGGTTTTATGGAATTGTTCAGGGAGTAAATTTCAGGAACAAAATGGCAAGGCTGGCTAAAATGATGGGTATCACCGGATGGGTAAGGAATCTTGATGACGGATCGGTTGAAGCACACCTGGAAGGGGATCAGGAAACCATTCAGTCAATGATAC
>JAJZKL010000069.1 GCA_021804185.1 Thermoplasmata archaeon
ATTGCATCCCTGATACCAGATATGGGCATCTCGTCCGCGTAGAGAACGTCCTTCATCTTCCTTTTTGTTGAGAGCGGGCAGTAAAAGCACTTTGCATCACATATGCCGGAAATAAACAGCACCATCTTCCCTCCTTTTGCACACAACTGACACCCAAGAGGAAGGCTTCCAGAATAGGCTGAACCTCCCGACTTTCGCTTCATACATTACGGTGATTCAGGTTGGATTATTAGGTTATGGTTTCCGCTAATCAAGTTAACATCCACCTTTGGAAGTTATCATCTGTCCGATGCTTAGACTCCGTGGGTACAACCCAATACCCTCTATCCCGTTCGCAAATGCTTCGGGGATTGCCTTCGTTATTATGTTGTATGCAGCGTTGAGGTCTGCATGGATCAATGTGCCGTTTGCTGTCTCGAATGTGCCACGCTTTATCCTCCTTCCTTTGTATTCGTCATGATGTTCCACGCTCTCATGATCAAGGAACGAGACCTTGCTCGTATGGCTCTCCTCCTGTATCACAACGCGGATTCCGGCTTCTTCACCCTTGTACCTGATCTGCTGTATCAGCATGCCGAATGGAATCTGGACGAAGTTCTGGTTGTTCTTCCTTCCCATGTCAGCTTCCTGCTTCCATCCGTTGCTGTGGCCGATTACGATGGTATCGATGCTCTTCAATTTGGCATAATTCACTATGGACCTGCTCAGCTTGTGCATGACGTCCTTCAATTTACGATTCCTCTTCATGAAGAGTTTCTTTTCCCTGTGTGTCAGCTGCCTGTTTCCGGACTGCCTGTCGCTTACTGATTTCAGTCTCGCATATTCCTTGTTGAAGAACTGGTTGATGGATTTGAGAACACCGCCCCTGACAGCAATCCCCTTTTCGGGGATGCAGTCTCCAATGGTCACGATGTTCCTCACTCCAATGTCAATGCCCATGATCCTTTCCGGTCTTCCGTTATTCAGGTCTGAAATCTCTTTTTCGTAGACTATCTCCACTGCATACCCTGTACCTTGAGGTACTATTCTGACTTCTCTCAGGTTTACATCATTCAGTCTTGTCTTTACCTCCATGTTAACCATTCTTGGAAATTTCAGCATTCCATTCTCTATGCTGCACTGCTGGTTTGTGAAGATTAGGAGGAATTCACCGTCCCTGTTCTTGTATCCTGGTATTTTTGGTTTTCCCTGAAATTTCTCAGGATGCTTCCTGTATTCTTTCATGGATCTGAAGAAAGAATTCCATGCCTGCGTCACCTTCCTGATCGTCCACTGTGCTGTCTGTGCCGGAAGTTTCCGGTAATTGTTCCTCTCCTCCTCGTCTGAAGGAGTCTGGAACAGTCTAACAAGACCGTTGTATCCTGCCATTTTTTCCTTCTTCATGAACTGCTGCCTGAGGATGTAGTTCGCCTGGTTGTAGAGATTCTTTGAGAGGTGGCACATCAATGAAAGTGTATCGTCTCCCCTCATGTATACCTGTTCTGTGCGAATAACCCTCATGGTCATCGTATTATGGGGCGTCAGTTAATATGGCTGTTGGTTTCGTTAACTATACATTATTGAAATCAGTTTACCAGGAATAAATTGTTAGAAGAAACAGAACATTAGAGGAATTGCCCAATATATCATGCAATTCCTTGAAATATTGCGCAATATACTGCGCAATATTCTAATATCTCCTCTCAATGCAATGCTATGATGCAAAAGTCTCTCCTTCGGATGATCATACGGGACCAGTTGGTTGAGGCCGGAAAACTTGATCATATCGTACCAAGAAACGTCTATCATCTGGCGTTATTGTACAAAGGTGGGCCAGCCTTCGTGATCAAGGGTATCAGAAGATGCGGTAAAAGCACCATGATGAAACAAATTATAAGTGCCAGATTCCCGGAATCTTTTTTTTACTTTAATTTCGACGATGAACGAATAGCTGGATTTACAGTGGGAGACTTCCAGCCCCTAATCGAGACGTTCATAGAACTGCTTGGCGATAGAAAGAACGTCTTCTTTGATGAAATCCAGAACATTAGGGGGTGGGAATTATTCATCAACAGACTTCTCAGGGAAGGCTACAAGGTTTTCATCACAGGATCCAATTCGAATCTTCTTAGTCGTGAACTTGGAACACATTTGACGGGAAGACACATTGACATGGAACTCTATCCCTTTTCCTTCGTCGAATTTCTCAGATCGAAAGATCTTGAATTGGAGAATGATAGGGGTTATACGACTTCGCAAAGGGCGGTCATGACAAGAGAGTTTGGCCAGTATTTCTCAAAGGGCGGCATGCCAGAAGTTGTTATTTCAGGGAATGACACCATATTATTGCAGATGATAGGAGACATAATTCAAAAAGACATCATGAACAGGTACAGCGTCAGAAAACCATCAGAACTTAGGAATATTCTCAGTTTCCTGATATCAAACGTTTCGGGGGAGATAACCTATCGTTCTCTTTCCAGAAATCTTGGGTTACAGAGTGAAAACACTGTTAGAAAATACATTGAATATCTCGAGGAAACTTACCTCGTCTTCCTAGTGAGGAGATTCGACCGGAAACTGAAAAGCACTGAAAAGAACCCAAAGAAAGTGTATTGCGTGGATAATGGACTTGTAACAAAAACCATGCCAGGTTTCGCAGAGAATAGAGGTGCACTACTGGAAAATATGGTTGCCATACAACTCAGGAGAACCGGCAGGCAATTCTATTATTACAGACACGAGAACGGGGCGGAAGTAGACTTTATAGTGCCGGCAGATCTTGAAATGATACAGGTCTGTTATGAACTTAACTCACGCAATACAGAACGGGAAATCAAGGGATTCCTCAAGGCCTCAACGGAATTCAAGGCGAAAAAGTTCCTGATACTTACGATGGATCAGGGAGAGGAACTCACCCATGAAGAACTGACAATCGATGTAAAACCTGTCTGGCAATGGCTGCTGGAAACTGAGCCAAGATATGAATGAGGCAAATTCGCTCTTTATTGTTCCATTTTCCTGGATTTGCAACTCCCATAGTGCATTCAAAACCTCTGGTAACGCAATATCTGGTGCTTCCAGAAATATCTTTAGTAGGTAGAGTAGAATGAAGGAGCGACTGCTCTCTCCTTCATTCTACTCTACCGGCATTGTCGGGAGAACAAGAAACCCATAGGATAACTTCTCATTGAATACTCAAGCTGAAGAAATCGTTAGCTGAACCCACGATTCTTGGAACCGCTTTGTATCGGGAGGAGTCCGTGAGTGAAACCCGACATACATCAGAATTCAGTAATCTGAGTGGGATCAAACAGGTAAACATCCTTGCCCTTGGAAACGTTGAAACCGCTCTTGCTGAAGAGAACCCATCGAATGGGCTTCGCTGTCTGTACCCCCCTTGCAGATTCCTTCAGCCATCTTAGTTCCTTACCCCCTACCTGGTTTCCGGTCCACTTGCATTCCGTGATATACATATGAGATTCAGTTTCCACGATCAGGTCGATTTCTCTTTGATCGTACACTCCATCATCAAGGTGGACAGCGCCCCACCATCTGCCTGATCTCACAACTCGCTCTCCACTCCTGTCGAGCCATTTAAGAAGAAAATCTTCCGCAAGAAACTCAAACCGTTTGCTGACAAACATGTTAAGTTCGGCTTCGGAAGGTGGTCGATTCCTGCCGTATACGTGAGTGAACCAGAAAGACAGAAGGTTATCCCTGATCTCGTACCTCCCCTTCTTGCTCCTGGCTGGATTCTCACCGAAAGGAACCTTTCTTGA
Source organism: Thermoplasmata archaeon (assembly GCA_021804185.1). The sequence continues at coordinate 3,762 of JAJZKL010000069.1, forward strand.
GATCAGCCTGAAATCTGATCGGAGTGCCTGAATGTACTTTGAGAGGGTTGTATGTTTGATTCCCAGTTTCGCAGCTATCTCACCAGCGGAGACCTGACCATTTCCGATCGCTTCCAGGATGGCAAAATGCTTTCGGTAACTCTGCCCAAATTCCTGTCTTAAGACGTCAAAGCCCTCCTCATTCAGTTGGCCAACTCCAAAAAACAAGCTCTTTACTGGATCTAGATGGCCCATCCTCTCAATAAGCTCATAGTAATATGGAATTCCGCCAAAAATGCAGTACAGTTCTATCTTTTCCTGTGGATCATGAACACCGAGGTCGTCAAGTATTCTCCAAACTGTCTCCGGCTCAAGAGGTTCAAGCACAACCTTAAGATCCGCTCTGTTGAAAAGAGGTGCCTTTTGTCTTGTGAAGATCTTGTCCATCATACTCACATATGAACCTGAAAGTATCAGGACCTTTTTCCTTTCCCTGTTGATTTCCCAGAGTCTCTGGAGTTCGAACGGGATGGAAGGATTAACCTCAAGGGAATTGGAAAACTCGTCGATGAACAGGATTCTTTCTTTGGAAACAGAGAAGAAGTATTCCAAAGCATTCCTGAAACTTGACAAATTTGGCTTGAAACCTGCATTGGCAAAGAGTTCCGAAAAATCTGATGCCACCTGAGCTTCCTCTTTGGGTACGATCATAATCTTCAAGGATTTGTGATCTTTAAGAAGTTCATCCACTAGACGTGTTTTTCCCACTCTTCTTCTACCAGTCATCACAATCAGAGCTGGAGCCTGTGCAGACAGAATGTGGTTCAGCGCGTCCATCTCCCGTTCTCTATCGTAGAATCTCATATTATCCTCAAGTAGGATTATCCTATAGCAGGATTATTTATAATAATTTGCATGTAGAAAGGCATGACAAGGTTACAAGACAACATATCGATCTCTTTCCTTGGTGGCTTTTGTGTAGAATTAACTGTATTTCAAACTGCATCTCAGGAAACTGGTGTTCAGAAAGATGGTGAATAGCAGAAAAGTTGAGTTCAACCATTTTCTTGAAATTTATGACGGGTCCTGCCGAGCCAGTAGTCGGAATAGGCGTAGACTGAAGCGCACTCCAGTATATGTTGAGCAAAAGACTGCAATATTGCGCAGTATACTGCGCAATATCCCAATATCTCCTCTTAACGCAATCCCACGAGACAAAAATCTCTCCTTCTGACGATCATAAAGGACCAGTTGGCCAAGGCTAGGAAACCTGATCATGCCAGGAAACATCTATCATTTGGCGTTATCGTACGGAGGGAGAGCAACCATTGTAATCAGAGGCATCAGAAGATACGGGAGAACCACTATTATGAAACAAGTTGTAGACTCCAGATTCCGCCAACACACTATGACTGGATAACACGCCTTTAGCGGGATCAATGAGCAACAGTATTCATGTGAGGTTTAACAGTCTATTGCCGTCATATGTATGCAGTAAATGTGTATTCGATATTCATCTTTCAAAGCAGACCAGCCTTCCTGACAGCACCAATCAAACAGATCTGCTGCACTACAACCTCAATGAGAATTGAAAGCGGAAACACTTAACACTCTTTCAAGAATTGGGAATAATAATGGGACAAGACTCTCAAGAGATAAGACCAAAGGCCGCAGTCTCATGGAGTTCCGGAAAGGACTCTGCGTATGCGCTGTTCAGAACCATTGAGTCTGGGAATTATGAGGTAGTCGCGCTCCTGACAACGGTAACCTCCACTTATGACCGGATATCCATGCATGGGGTTCGCAGGGCGTTGCTAGAGGAACAGTCACGTGCAACCGGCATTCCACTCATGGAGGTTGAGATACCGACAGGCTGCGATAATAAGACTTATGAGGAACAAATGGACAAGGCAACTGACCGAATGAAAGCCGAAGGTATTGAATACATCATCTTCGGGGACATTTTTCTTCAGGATATCAGGGAATACAGGGAAAAGAATCTGAAAGGGACTGGCATTACTCCGGTCTTCCCGCTATGGGGGGAAAACACGCACGATCTTGCAAAGAAAATTATTGGATCGGGAATAGAGGCTGTAATCGTGTGTCTTGACCCGTCGAAGATTGACCGAAATTTTGGAGGAAACTCGTTTGATGCTGGATTCCTGAACTCTATTCCGCAGGAAGCAGATCCTTGTGGAGAGAATGGTGAATTCCACACATTTGTTCATAATGCGCCATTTTTCAGGGGAAAGATCCCGGTTGTTGTCGGTGATAATGTAGAGAGGGATGGATTCCTGTTCACTGATTTGTATCTCGCATGATCATTGCAACTTCCAGGACCTGCCAGTTCTCCGTACCATTTCCTGATATACGTGAAGGATCAATCAAGTGTCGTCTGCTGCTGTGAATCAGAGTAGATGGAATACTTACCAAGGTCAAAGGATGAAAGTATAAGCCCCCTCAGACATTTGTAAAGAACCTGCCCCGGACTCTTTTCCGTGGGCTCAATAAGTATGTTGTTTGGCGGAATCTTAACTCCAGCCTCTGCGAGCTTCTCAATATAGACCGACCTCTGCATGGTCTGCTTTGAAAGATGAATATCGAATACACATTTACTGCATACATATGACGGCAATAGACTGTTAAACCTCACATGAATACTGTTGCTCATTGATCCCGCTA
>JAJZKL010000070.1 GCA_021804185.1 Thermoplasmata archaeon
CTGCGAGATTGGGGTAAGATTTCACTGCATATCTGATGGAGAATTTGCTGTATCTCTTCCTGAATGCCTGGTCAAGTTTCCTGTAGTTTTCTCTTATTTTGTTCTCAGACACAACTAGCAATGGGGAGCCCATCTTATCCAATAGATCAATAAGATCGACGTTTTCGAGGGCCAGCCGCCCATTGTGATTTTCAAATGGATGGAAAACAGTGGCAGTCATGATTTACAAGAATGTATATGCATGAAATATTAAATGTAATTGAACCTAGATTGCAGGGACCGGAACCTAAATTTAAATGTACAGAAGAAATTTGACTGTGTGCTTAGCAGGGATCAGGTGGACCAGGTCATTAAAAATTTCAGAGATAGCATATCAATTGGCGCTTATTGCGATGCAACTGCTATAGAACAGGTAAATCCAGAAGTCCCAAGAACTGCTGCTAGCATTGTAAAGCCATTCATCTTCCTCTATGTGCTTAAGCACCGTGAGGAATTCCAAAATATGGTAAAAACAGTAGATATCCAGTTGACTGACGATACCATACTCAGGTACTTCAAAGGCAGCAGCATAAGCCTGAATGGATTGCTTGCGCTCATGACTGACATTAGCGATAATTCCGTTGCAAATTACTTTCTGGATAGGATCGGGATTGACAAGATTAACAAATTCCTCAAGGAAGAAGGCTATCCGGATACATCATTTGGGAGACGGTTCCTTGATTCCGAAGCAAGAAAGTCCGGAAAGGAAAACCATACCTCCGTAACTGATCTTTACAGGCTTTATCATGGCATCATAAGCGGAAACACGCTAAGGCCAGAGGATCGAAATCTATTCATAAGCGTTATGAGGACCCAGTTCGATAGGTCAAAATTTGCACTCTATCTCCCCGAGTCCATAGAAACAGGAGGGAAGAGCGGAGTTCTAGAAAACGTCTGGAACGACCTGATCTTCTTCAGGCATAATGATAGCAATGTCATACTCATTGGCCTTACTGAAAATTTACCTGACCCAATTGCAAGGGATTTCCTGTCTGCCTATTCTTTCCATTTCATAAAGGAAAGGTATCCTCAAATTCTTCAGGATTCTCTTTAATGATCTTGTCAGAACTTTTTTGAAATTTCCGAAAGAAAAGCGTCAATCTGCCTTGGTAAAACCTCACCTGGTTCCGTTGAATGGTTGACTATCATGCTGAATGAGACCTGTGGCTTTTCCATAAAACCTGTTAGAGAGGCACAGTATCCTATGCTACCAGTCTTTGCGTATATGCCGAGATGTGAAAGGCCTGCAAGCCTTTTCTGGAGTGTACCCTTTCCGGGAGTGGGCAGCAACTTGAGGAATTCACCATCTCCATTCACTCGTATGGTATGAATCAGAGACGCAAGAAGATCTGTTTTAAGCAAGTTCAACCTGGACAAGCCTGAACCATCGGAAATTGCTATGCCATCAGTATCCAAACCTAATTGATTCAGAAAATTCAGGATTGCCTTTGTGCCGTTTTTCCAGCTCCCTTTCTTTCCTGTTGACTGGTGTCCAATATATTTTTGAAGTATTTCTGCCGAAAAATTGCAGGACACTGATTCCATATGGGAAATCACGTCAACCAGGCTCTCTGAATGCAGAACTTGATCCTGAACTCCTGCTTTTTCCATTCGTGAAATGTCCATTGCAGCTGCCTTTAATGCAGAGTCAAATAGTCTGCCTGGGTTCCTTGCCGGCCGATGTTCAGATCCGTGCGGGTTTACCAGCTTTGAGATGTCCAGGGGCCCGGTACCTTTGGGGACGCTTCCTTCATTTACAGAGAAAGGGGAAATTTTGGACTGGTACGTATATTTCCTGTCTTCCAGCTCCCATGTTGGCACATAAGCTACCGAATCAATTGGTGACTTCCCGAAAGTGATTTCAGGAAATTTTCCAAGGTTTCCCGACAGTTGCCCAATGATATCCTTAAGAGTTGGGCCGTCCAACAGTGGCGTTGGATCTCCAGACACTGAAAGGTTGCCTTCTTCAGCAGTGAATGTGGTCTCAAATCTGAAGTCCTTTCCAAGAAGGCTGTATGCAGCATATCCAGTGACAATTTTCATGTTGGAGGCGGGCATCAGGGGTAGCTGGCCGTTCTGTGAAGCTATGGTGTTCCCTTTGCTGTCCAGGAAAGTATTGGCAAAGATACCTTTCATCCACACCTCAAGGATCTTGAAAATTATTAAAGTATCATTGGAAAGAGGTCAGTGGTTCACCAAAATGAATTTCATTCCGAACGACCTGGCCAGCTCCCCGTCAAGGTCATCCCTGTCACCTATGTATACAGACTTTTGGATATCAATATCATATTTTTCCATGGCCTGTTGTATCAGGCCAGGTTCTGGCTTGCGGCACCTGCAATGTTCCTCAGGCGTATGGGGACAGATGAATGAATCGTCAACATGGACACCCATGTTTTCCATCTCACTGAAAAGAGCATTGTTGAAATCGTCCATCTCTTTTCGTGTGAAATATCCACGGTTAAGTCCAGACTGGTTAGATACCAGGAAGACATAATAACCTCTGGACTGGTATTCCCTAAGCGTTATCACAGTATCAGCGTACACGAAAAGATCCTTAGGGTCGTGGCAGTATGGGCAATCCCTGTTTAAGGTTCCGTCCCTGTCCACAAAAACTGCAGGTTTTGCCATTCTTACTGTTACCTTAAGCTTCCCCTATAGTCTTAAGCTTTCTTTCAACAGTGTTTTCAAGGTCCAGCCTGTGGTCAACTTTAACTATGGTTTCAACTCTCTGGAATCCCTGAGAAACTATGTATGCCTCTACCTTTGAAATCACGCTGAAGATTTCGTCCAGCGTCTTGCCTTCAAGTACTGTGGCCATGCTGTTTGGATAACATTTGAGGCCGCTTTCCTTAAGCTTGGAGACTGCAGCTTTTATTGTTTCTCCGGCGGAGACTCCTTTTCCAATGGGATAGAAAGTAACATCTGCAATGATCATGGTAGAAAATTGCCCTGTTGAATAAAAGATTAATCACTTCGACCATTTGTTGCCACAGTAGGGGCATGGTTTTCTCTTTCTTTTCCTGGTTGAACCGCATGCCTTGCATACATACCAGGTGTGGGAACCATTCCAACCAGCAATTGAGATTGCTATGACAGATGCAAATGTGATTGGTAGGTAGTATTCAGGCAGGGAAAGCCTCTTCTCTATGGCTTCAGGGAGAGGAATGATCTTCTTTGAAACCAGGATCACCGTGAAAGAGGAATTGCCAACCTGAATTATTCCGGTGGAATTCTTAAGTGCATATCCCTGCGGATCAAGAGCTTCATAGTTGTACGAGCCGGGCTGGAGAGCCACTGTAATAGTTGCATTTTCCGATCTCAAGCTGGATCCAGCAATGATTAATTCCCACTGGTTGCCATTTGAGATATTGCCGTTTTGAAACGTAATATCATACTGAATTCTGATGAATGTTAAGTTGTACTGACTTTGATTGATCGTCAAGTTGATGATTTCCGGCGAAGACTTGTATCCATTCGGCTCAATGATATTCGCAGTGGTATTTCCAGTTATGTTAGTGTATATTGCAGTCCCATTGCTGTAGAGGGAACTGTTGCCTATAGAAACACCCCATATCTTTCCGCTTATGCTGCCCTGCCTAAGGATAGTTATTTCGTGTTCCATGGGAGCTGGAATTCCGAGAAAGTAGTGGGAAGAGATTAGGCCGGAATTATTGAAAGCGTGCTCCTGGTCTACAAACATCTTAGCTTTAATGGAATAACTACCTGGTTCCAAGTTACTCATGGAATTGAGATGGATAATTTGGCTTCCAGTTGTTCCAGGATTGCTTATATTCGTGTTGCTTTTCAAGATTAATGAGGTGGAATTGTAAAGTTCCAAGGACAAGTTCAGATTGCCAAGGGTACTTAAATTCCCATTCCACTGCAGTTCAAACTCACCAGACCCATTGGCATGGACTTTAAAACCGCTTATGCGGAAGGTAGAATAGGGAACTGTAAGTGAACTGAACGTGAAATTCAATGGACCCTTGTCCATTGATGGAAAAGGTGATACGGAAAAATAGCCGGTGCTGCCAGCGGAAGAAATGCTGAAAGTGCCGGTGTAGCTTAAAACGTCGGATAAATTGGCCAATTCATAAACCACTGTATAATTTTTAGCGTATATCCAGCCGCTTCCTGTAGAGTTTATTGATTCCAGGAAATTACTCCCTGCAAGATTTACTGAGCCTGTTGGTGAGATGCTGTATTTTAGATCCTGAACTGGAATGCTGTGGGCGAATGCCTCAACGTTTATTTCTCTCAAGAAGAAAATCCGTGAATTGTGGTTTATGAAGAACGGATCACTGTAACTGCCCTGATCCAAAAGGGAACTGTCACCAATTACAAGGGTCGAATTGTTCAGATCAATGTAAACTTTACCGGGATTTGACTGTCCGCTTCCAAGAACGTTTTCAGCATCATTCACACCTATGGAGGAATTGTAAACTGTGACGTTGGAATTTGAGAAATTGTATGAATAGAGACCGTTTCCATAGAGCGAAACTGTATCGTTTGAATAGAAGAATTCGCTGAGGTTGTATATTGTAATTGGAGTCTGGCTATTGATCACAGAAACCAAGTAGAAATTTGTAGAGCTTTCCATCCATGTCAGATTATGCTCAATCCCGCTGAAATTAACTTTGAAACTTTGAGTAACCTGCTTTTCTGATAAGTTATAGGAAAGTTGGTATTCCCCAATCAGGTTTCCGGCATACCCAACTTTCAGGTAACAGTTGTTTTCATTGTATTTTGAACTGTAAGTTACATTGACCACTGCTGAGTTTATTTGGGCATCCGTACGAAGATGAGTGGCAGGCGTCATTGGTATTGTGGAATTGCTTGAACTGTAAGGGGTGTTGTACAGGTACTGGTAACCATCCATGAATTCATAAGGTCCGGATTGCCTGTAAAGGCCATTGATAGTGCTATTCCAAAAGGATATTTGAGAAAAAGTGGAGGAGATTCTCAAAGAGCTGTCGTACGGGTTATGCGAATCTGATATGGATGTATTGACCGTTGAATTTGCAATCCTTGCATAACTGCCGGTAAAAACCAGTGCACCCGGGAAAATCAGAGTTGAATTTTGCAGGTTGAATCTGGAACCCGGTTCCATGTAAATGGAAAAATTCATGACTTTGGAGTAGGAAATGTTGTCCAGTGTGATGCTTGAATTCACAATAGAAAGGTTTCCATATACAGTTATTTCAAGTGTGGTTTCGTAAAGGCTCTCCAAAAGAAGATTTTCATTGGATATTGTATAGTTTTCACCCGCTTTCACAGTAACATTGCCCGTAAGATAGAAAGTTGAACTGGTACCAGAACTGGAGTATGCATGTGGGATCTTGCCAGCAGATGCAATATCACTGCCTGGATGACCCGGATGTATAGAGGAAGGAATCTGGACCAATAGACAAGCAACTAATATCGTTATGAGCCAGACCCTAGGATTTTTGCCCAGTAATTGCCATTTTCCCATAGAGTGGTTTTCCCTATTTTGGTCGATTATTTTACACTTTTGCTGGAGAAACCCACATTATGGGGATAAAATAAACACTTGTTGTTTACAAATTTATGAAATAAACTGCTTTCCAAATAAACTTTTTATCTCCTGCAATATCGAAGAAGCAGCCGGTTAAATTGGACTGCCTAAAGCTGGTCTTTTAGCAGCGAAACTGTAGAATCCTTCATCTCGCGGAACAGTTTGCTTTTCTGGGAAAGAAAACGTATATGCGCGCGGTCAATGTTCCAGGCCATATTGTCGCTTACATCAGCCATTTTCAGGTATTCCTTGAGGATAATTGATTCCAGGATTGCCTCCATGAGAATGATGTAGTTATTCCTGTTGTAGCTTACTGGCTTTATGTGGGAGAATTTAGATCCGAAGTAAGACAGGAAAAAGAGCCACGGCCTTGAACTCCCTGCAATATCCCTGATAATTTGTCTAATTGCCTTCAGGTCATTCATTGAGTGGTTGCAGGAAATGATCAGGTCCCTCATGTGCCGGTAAGATTCTCCAAATGATTTTTCCTGATTCAGGGGAAATTCCCTGATGCTTGCCACCTCCCTCTTGAACTGGTCATCGCCCTTTAGAATATTTGTGGGACAGGCAAATACTCCATAATTTATTGATACGCGTGAAAAAAGGTCTATGTCCTCGCCGTTTGAAAGATTTCTCCATCCGCCAACCTCTGCGATTATTTCCCTGCTGACCAGTGACAGCTCAGAATAGTAAAGCCGCTTTAGCTTGAATTTGAGAAAATCATGCAGAACATCAGAATATGCTATTGGATAGACAATTCCGGTGTTGAAAGGAACAATAAATTTTCCAGTGGAATAATTGAATGAGATGCTTTTTCCCTGGCCGAAGGAT
>JAJZKL010000071.1 GCA_021804185.1 Thermoplasmata archaeon
GTCCCGGGGAAGATCTCTGGAAAAATATCTGCTCTCCTCTCTGGGAATGCATATGTTGTAATTTCTGAGGGCAGGCATATTTATAGAAAGGGAGACTATCTGGAAGCCCATATAGGAGAATGGTAAAAATGTATTCATCCCATAACCTTATAAGTGTAAAAGAAGCCTTTAAACGGATTGAAAAGTACCTAAAGCCGGTTGAAGATGATGAGAACATTCTACTCACCGAGGCATATGGAAGAATAAGTTCTGAGGACGTATATTCCAGGATGGATAATCCCCCATTTGACAGATCCGAGGTTGATGGTTTCGCTGTAAGAATTTCTGATCTCTCATCCGAAACCCCGGACGGCAATAGATTGAAAATTGGTGGAAAAGTGATCATTGGCACTGATCCATCAAAATCCTATGAGAAGGCAGTGTGCATCCAGATATCAACAGGTTCTGTTGTTCCAAAAGGTTTCGATGCAGTTTACAGGGTTGAGGATGTTAAAGTCAAAGGTGACAGCATAATTTTTCCAGGAAGACCTCAAAAATTCGGCAATATAGCGAAAGCTGGATCAGATGTTCTTTCAGGAGACCTTGTTTTAAAGAAATTTAAAATGATCACTGAGAAGGAGATAGGATCCCTCACCATCCTTGGTATTGAAAGAGTCCGTGTATTCCGCAAGCTCAGAGTTGGTGTTCTATCATCAGGAAACGAACTTGTTACACCGGGCAGTGAACTTAAGCCTGGACAATCCTATGAAGGAAACAGCACATTTATCATGGCAAAATTGGCACCATATAATGTCTTCCTTCCAACTTCATATGGCATAGTTCCAGACAACCAAGAAGAAACAGTAAAGGTTCTTGAAAGGGCGTTCAGTGAGAACGATGTGGTCATAACAACCGGTGGATCCTCCGCCGGGGAGATGGATTATATTGGGAAGATTGCTGCCGGCTATTCCCCAGGCATAATATTCCATGGCATAGATATGAAACCGGGGAAACCAACGTTCTTTGCCTTAAACGGAGATAAATTCATGATCGGACTTCCGGGTTTTCCAGTCTCTGCTTTCATCTCCTTTACGCAAATATTTCTGGAGAAACTTCTTGAAATTACACACTTTCCAAATTTATATCAAGCATTGACTGCCCAGCTTGCTCTGGGAACTACCATAAAGAAAGGGAGTACAAATTTCATACCTGCCATATTATATGGATCTGACCGCCTTTACGCATTCCCGTTGACTGGAGAGTCCGGATCCTTATCGAGAATCCTCAGAAGTGATGCCATAATAACAGTGGATTCAGATAAAGATTATCTGGAAGCAGGAGAGGATGTCACAGTCCAATCATTAAATGAAGAACCAAATTTGTCAAGCGGAGTACTTGTGGGCCATGTTGATCCAATTATGGATACGATCTTCAGCATTTCCAGCGATTATTATTCATGGTACAGAACATCATTTGAGGAGGGGCTGATGTGCCTTGAGACCGGATCGGCTAATATAATGGGGATGAGAATGAAGTATGAATCAAAACCACGTCTGCCTAATAGACAGGGATATAAATTTTACAGGATTTTCTCTGTGGATGTGGGAATTGTTTTCGGAAAAGGAGAGAGTAATTTCTATGATGAATCGGACAGCAAGAAAGGAATTGTATTTGGAGTCCCGGCAAACGGCACATATCCGGATGATATTATAGAATCCTGCGTAACCTATCTGAATCCCGACGCTGGTTCCCGTATTTCCAGAGTTGAGTACTTTGATCTCAGAGGAATTGCTCTTGCAGTGCGGAATGGAAGGATTCCAGCTGGCATTGGAAATGCTGACACTGCATCCAGATACAAACTTGATTTCACCCCTGTCCTCAAGGAGGCTTATTATATTGCAGTTTCGAAAGAGAACCTTAAGGAATTTGATGAGATTCTCAAGAAAATTGGAAATGCCGGGTTGATGGTCCTGAAGGAAAATTACCGGTCATACCAGTTCAATGATGCACTTTTCCTGAAATGAGTATTTGCATAAAAATGAGTTAAACCTTTAAATCCTTTGGAATTAACCCTTATGGATTATCTGTTTCATGCAAGGCACCTAGTGCTCAGCCGGTTCAATCAATCCGATCTTGAAAGGATTGCAGGAAGCAGAGTTATGGTGGTTGGACTTGGGGGCACAGGAAGCACTGCAGCCCGGCTATTTGCAGAATCAGGAGTTTCAGAACTTTCCATTGTTGATCCAGATGTCGTGAGCCTCTCGAATATTCAAAGGCAGCAGTATTTCATGGAAGACGTTGGGAAGAAAAAGGTGTTGGCAACGGCAGAATACCTGAAGAAAATCAATCATGAAATTAAAGTCAAATCCTATGAAACAGTATACGATTCCGGATTCGCACTGTCACACGCCGGGGAGTATGATCTAATATTCGACGGAACTGATAACATTACAACCCGGAGGATTATAAACGACATAAGCGTTAAAACCAGAAAACCCTGGATATTTTCATCGGCCATTGAAACCTATGGTGAATTCAAGGCAATAGTTCCGGGAAAGACCTCATGTTATGCATGTTTCATGCCGGATCTTGAAGGCGTTCAGCTGACCTGTTCTCAGATAGGGGTCCTGAATTCTGTGCCTTCCACTGTTGCTTCCCTTGCATATGTCCTTGGGCTGAGGATACTCAAAGGGGACGATGTTTCTGGCGATATTCATTTCCTGGATGCCTGGAACATGAACCTGGAAAGGATCAGTGCTTTAAGGAACCCTGGGTGCCCGGTCTGTGGTAAGGGGCAATACAGCTATCTGGCAGACCGTTACAGCGGCTTTGATCCCAGAATTGTGCAGTGATATTCAGCCATATAACCCCCATATGAAGCATTAGAATTTCCTGCTTCAACAATTTTAATGAAGTTGTCCACTGTTTCTCCACTATGGATTTGTGATCGTGTAGAATATTGATGCCTGAGAACTTATCTTTAGAATTCCTCTGTATCCCTGACCTCCATAAAGGGCTGACTATCTTTCACCCTTTCGTCTTACGATTCCGAATAGGTCCGAAAGTGCAAGAACGCAGAAAATTAGACCGGAAAGCAGTGAAATAAAGAAGAAGATTTCAATTTCCAGAAAGAGGGGAATGCTGTTGTCAGGTATAATTCCATTTGTGAAGTCCACTATCATGAGTATTATTCCGTTAAGAATTGTGTAAAGAAAAAGCCTGTTTACCTGCCCAAAAATCGGCTGTTTAAGGCTATCAGAGGAGAAATTTGGTATCATCGTTATCAGAACTGCATAGGCAGCAAGCAGAAGACCAATGAGACTCGCATACACGCCTAAGAGAGATGTCTGTGAGAAAAATGTGACAAATCTTCCGGAAACGTTCGGCAATCTGTAGAACTTGATATACTGGTTGCTTGCCAGAAAAGTGATTATTAATGCAAAGGCAAAAACTGTCCTAACTTTATAAAGGCTCTCAATCCTGCCCTTAAGCTTGACCTGAACCATTCAAACCTGATCTTAACCCGCCTATAAATACTTCTCATGGATGATTCATGATGAGCAGAAGTCCTTTGACCAGCTGAAGGGCCGTTTTATCATGAATTGCATTTGATGTGATGAATTTTGGATCTTTTTACAGGTAAATACTTTATGATAAGATTCAGACTGCCCAAGGAAGCAGATTCTTCGGTGATTATCTGTAATACAATTTATGATATGATTCAATGTTCTGATGCATATATTCCGTATCTCTCATGAGTGCAAAACCATAAACCATTGAATATCCGTAAATAGGAGGATTAAATAGGCAGTCATGGTTAAAACTACATTAATGCACGTTGGTCCTTCCATAGGGGATTATGAAGTACAGCTGGCCGGAGTCTGCCCTGATCAGGGTTTCGCGTCAGAAAAATTCAAGTCCGCAATGAGCGAAGCTTTAAAGGGACTCGCTTATGTGATGGGATCCGATGAAAGCTATCTGCCCTTTATTATTCCGGGAAGTGGAACAACGGCCATGGAAGCTGTAACAACATTTCTGCAGAGAAAGGACAGAGTTCTCGTTATAAGCAATGGTGTTTTTGGAAACAGATGGGAGGGAATTTTCAGCAGATATGACGTTGATCTGACCATTTTAAAATCCCGTGCTGGGTACTGCGTCTCCCATGATGACATTGTGAAAACGCTGGACAGTGGGCATTTCAAAATGATCATATGTACACATGTGGAAACCAGCACTGGGGTCAGGTTCCCCATAGAGAAATATGCAGCCTTATTCAGGGAACATTGCCATATCATTGTTGTCGATGGAGTTGCAAGTGTCGGGGGAGAGACGGTAAAGGCTTCAACATGGGATATAGACGTGTATATTACCGCATCCCAGAAAGCTATTGGTGCCCCTCCTGGAGCCGGGCTGCTGGTAGTTAAAAAGAAACTTTTTAAGGAATACTCTGAGAATAATATATCGGGATATGTAACGAACCTTATGAACTGGAAGCCTGTGATGGAGACCTCACTTGAGGGTAAAGGTGGTTATTTTGCCACACCTCCGATAGGTGTTATCTTTTCTCTCAGGAATGCTTTCGCAAGAATCAGGGAGGAGACCGTGGAAAAGCGGGCCGAAAGACACACTCAACTTTCCAAAGCCCTGAGGAGGGGCATTAAATCCATGGGCCTTGGAATTGTGGCTCAGGAAGGTTATGAAAGCAGCACTGTAACAGGTGTGTTGCTTAATGGCGTGGATTCTGATTTATTCATTAAGATGGCCCTTAAATATGGAGTGGAATTCGCGGCTGGCGTCCATCCAGACCTGAAAGGTAGGTATTTCAGAATCGGACACATGGGATGGGTCAGCAGGGAAGATATATTCAAAGCCCTCAATGCCATTTATAACGCCCTGAAAGAGGACAACCCAGACACTCCACGGCCCGATATTGCCTCCTTCTTCGAATAATATTTAATCACATATTTCTCAATTTTAAGCCCTACAGAGGCATAATTGATATTTTCAAGATCAAGATTATTATTGAATCGTGGTGTTGAATCTCAAATGGGATGCATTATTTTATTAGCAGGTTTTAATCCCCGAACATCATTATTTGATCAATCCAGTCCAATAACTGTTCGTTAAATGCGGCAATGGGATTGTCATCTTCTTAACAACCTTGCGCCAAACCTTTCAAGGACAGGTTCAATTGGTGACACAACTGTAATATCATTTGAAGAAGCAAGTATTATTCCAACCACATCCTTATTTTCATCCAGTACAAATGCGCCTTCGTCACCTGAAAGTGCGAAGTTTGATCTCTCTCTGGCAACTATGAACTGGTCCCGGAAAATGCGCTCCCCATTTGGGTATATTACGGATACGGTGGCATCAGTACATATTATAACACCATATGTGGTATCGGTAGTTCTGCCCCTTTTCATAACCTTCATGCCAAGGAAAGGTTCAGCAGTGTTCCCTATATTTCCTATTCTCACTATTCTACCGGCCACCCCTACATCCTCATAAACAACTGCTACTGCGCAGTCCATTGTGTTTGAGTTTCCCTTTACCGGAAGTGCTGTGGAGCTAAGGAAACCTATGACATCCTTTTCGTTTCCACCGTCAAAGAAGGCGTCCTGGGAGACCTCGTCCCTCAATTCAAAATTTTCCGGTGCAAGTGCCCTTCCGGATGAGAGTATACAGAATTCATTATCTATTATCAATACCCCTCCAATTGTTCCTGCAACTGGGAAATTTATGTTGCCAACTGAGACACCTCCCTGAACTGGCCTTATTTTGGTGGGTTTTGGGGATTCTGGAGGCATTATTATTATGCTGGGAGAATTTGTCCTCCACAGACCAACATTGAATTCTGAGCTTATTGTTTCATTCTCCCTGAAATTGTTTGAAAAGAGATTCAGAAGAAATTCCCTGTTGACCAGCGATATTCCAAGTGCGACGAAACTGTTCATTTTAAACGCATAATTTACAGCCGCTTCTTTCAATGCACGGGCTGTATCATAACCGCAGGTGAAATGATAACGTTCACTCCCCAGAAGATAACTGTCTTAACCAAGGTTCTTTTCGCAAAGCCTACATTTTTCCATACTGAATTTTCCCTGTGATCAAAGGCTAAATACTTTTACATTTATAAAACAAATTTATTTGATGATTTGTAAAAAAATAGAATAATACTGGGTATAAGAATTAAGATACAGAAATTATGGAGGTGAGAGAAGATGCTGTGGAACAGCTTCAATTGCTGTTATTGCAGCAAGTACCGCCGATACTATCAGACCAACCCAGAACAGTACCAGTATGACAGTCCATCCCTTTGAGGCTTTGTCTCTTCCTGGAAGCATATCATATATGAGTGTTGTAGGAAAGGTGAATATTCCTGTCAGACCAAAAGCTATGTAAAGGCCAAACCTTTCAA
>JAJZKL010000072.1 GCA_021804185.1 Thermoplasmata archaeon
GCGGAACTCCGATGTCAGATGGCCAATCGTTCGATCAATATGGAATTTCATACAGGCGAAGAAACTTCAATTTTATATATCTGGCTGGGATCGTTATAATCCTTGTTGCCGCATTTATTGCTATTTACGTTTTCGTTCTGAAATGATATTTTATTGAATGATTGCAATTTTCCCCGTATCATTCCTTAAAAGACATTGTTTTAGAAAGATTTCAAATGTTCTGCTGGTGTGTTCAGAAGAATAATCAATTCTGAAATAAATTAATATATGGTGTACATGGGACTAAGTTGACTCTGATACTTTCAATTCTGTTACTGCTCATCTCTGCTCTTATTCTTGGTGAGCTGGTCGAGCGCTTCGGTATTCCCGCGGTAGTCGGAGAAATCATTGCTGGGGTGATTTTTGGCCCTTCCGTCCTCGACCTCATCAGATCAAATTCTGTTCTTTCAGGAATTTCTGAGATATCACTGTTTTTCATAATTCTCCTCATAGGAGTTGATCAGAGTACTGAAACACTGAAAAAGCATCTGAGGAAGGCAGTTGTACTCAGCCTGAGCAGTTTTATAGTTCCATCTGCCATTATGTCTTTTATTGCCTTCCATTTCTTTGGGCTATCAGCAACCGAGTCAATTCTCCTGTCAGTTGCAGTTGGAGTCCCTTCAATCTCCATAATTTCTGTATTGGTGAGGGGCTACAGCATAGAGAAAAACGAGCTTGGAAAGGTTATAATTGCTTCAGTGATTATAAGTGATACAATCGCTTTTACCGTCACATCAGCGTTCAGGGATGTGAATACCTTTATCTTTGGCATTGTCAGCATAGTGATATTCCTGGTTCTTCTGTTTTTGCTTGACCTTGTTCTCAGGTCTCATTCGGATGCAGTAAAGAATTTCTTTTCCAGGATCAGGGCAAGGGATAGGGGAGAAAAGGTCATATTTGGCAGTATTATCGTTGGGGGTCTTATAATTTCAGCCATTTTTGAGGTAATAGGAATAACCTATGTCCTGGGTGCCTTCTTTGCTGGGCTTCTGATTAATGAACTGGTCATTGGTGTTGAGTTGCAGGGTGTTCTCACAAGGACACTTAGTAGAATAGATGACAGTTTCTTCATTCCAATATTCTTTGCCATTGCAGGTCTTGATTTTGTTATACCAAGCAAGCAGTATTTACTGCTGCTATTGGTGCTTCTTTCCGTTGTGGGACTTTTTGCAAGCCTTATAAATTATCTTACCTCTGGAATTCTTCTTGGGAAAGAGTACAGGAGATCAGTCATGGGGTTCCTCGGGGGAAGAGGTGCTGTAGGCATAGCCATAGCAACAGTGGTTCTTTCTGCTGGTCTCATAGGGAAGGAGATTTACTCAAACATAATTATCGCAACAATTGTGCTCTCACTGGTCATACCGCCTCTCATAAACCTCAAATCAAAGGAAAAAGATCCTTCACTTGACAATTGAGAACACGGTTACGGTCTCGGTTCTTTCAACGCCCTGAACTGTCCTGAGCCGGTCAAGTACAAAGTTGCCAACCTCCTCTACCGATTTTGCCCTGACCTTAATCAGCATATCCCACTCCCCTGCTATTATGTAAACCTCTTCTACTTCAGGAAACCCAGCTATTCTGGAGGCTATTTCCCGCTGGGATTTTCCAGATGCAGCATCAAAGGATATGTAGATGAATCCAACAGTCGGTCGCCCAATTGCTTCATAATCTGGCACTACTGTGAACTTTTTGATTATACCCTTTCTAATCATACCCTGAATTCTTTCATATACCGTGATTCTAGGAATATTCAGGGCATTTGAAATGTCAGATATCTTGTCCCGACCGTTTTCAGTAAGGTACTCAAAAATTAATCTGTCCTTATCATCCATATTTCACCCAATGTGTTTTAACTATATAAAGTAGACATAACGTTCATATTTCCCTTATAATAAACTCTAATATGACCAGAATGTTCATTTTTTTATGACAATAGTTATATCGGTGCCTTTCATTTTCTGCCTATGGAAGCAACACTTGAGGGTTCTCTAAGGGATCATCACAGAAAGAAGGAGCTGGAAGTCGCATTGAAGCTGAATGGTTCAATAAGGTCAAGGATGGCATATTTTCTTCAGGAAAGGGGTTTCATAGAAATACCTCCGGTGATCTATTCTACCGCAACAGATCCGCTGAACCATCCTGTGTATGATCCATCATTTGATTATGAAGGCACAAGATATTCGCTTACAAAGAGTATGATATTCCACAAGCAGATACTGGTGCAGCATTTCCCAAAGATATACTCATTCTCCCCAAATGTCAGGCTTGAGATGCCGGAAAAAGCAAAAACTGGAAGGCATCTTCTGGAATTCACACAGCTGGATCTGGAAATGCTTGATGCCACAAGGGAGGATGCCATCAGCCTCGGGGAAGATCTGTTGTGTGATATAATCAGACATGTGAATGAAAAACACTCTAAGGAACTGAAATCCATAGGCAGGATAATTTCAGTTCCAACAAAACCATTCAGTAAAGTAAGGTATCTGGATGCAATGGAAAAGTATGGAGAGGATTTTGAGTCAATACTATCTAAGGAGGCAAAGGAACCATTCTGGATAATAGATATTCCTCTTCAGGCGAGGGAGTTCTATGACAGGGAAAGTGACACTGAAAAAGGGATTCTTAACGACATGGATCTTATCTACCCGGAGGGATACTGCGAAGCACTTTCAGGAGGGGAAAGAGAGTACAAAATTGACAGAATTCTCGAAAGGGTAAAGGCAAAGAGCCAGTCTCCTGAGCAGTTCGAATGGTTTATTGAAGAAGCCAGAGGAGGTCTGAGACTTTCCTCCGGATTCGGCATAGGGATAGAAAGGCTCCTGAGATACATATGCGGATACAAAAGGATAGAGGACACTCATCCTTTTCCAAAGGTTCCCGGGAAGAAATCAGTATGATCTATGGCGGAATCAATATTTCTCCTTCTATTTCAAAACCCTTTATTTCATCTCCAGAAAATTGACCCTGCACCGTAATCTCTCTGAAGGAATCCGGGTCCATCAACTGGGTCTCACCGTCTCTTCTTGATAAAATGATGTAATTTTTTATGGGTAAAACTTCCCCAGTATATTCAAATGGATTGGAGTTGAATTCATTCTGTTTAATGTGTACCGTCCTTCTTGAGCTTAAATCCATGAGAGTTATGTCAGAACTGGATGAGGCGATTAGAAGGAATTTCTCCCCTCTCTTCATGATTATAGCGCCCTCTGGAAGGTCTAAAATACGAAGGAGAAATGTGTATCTGTACAGATCATAACCCTCTGTACGACCAGCCAGTTTTTTGTTCTGAACCATATTGCTGAAATATCTGTCATGGATAAATTTAGCAATCTTTTCTCCATCTGATTTGCTTCCCAGATATAAATCGAACCCCTCTTTCAGTCTCTGCTGCCTTGAAATAAAAGGGTTTTTTCCTTTAAGTTTCTCTGTCTCAAGGAATTCATTGACATCTCTCACAGCATGATCTATAGCGTCCGAATATTTCCTGCTGAATGACCTGATCTGGATGATCGATTCGTAATATGATCCTGTGAGCCTGTTGCACGAAGGGCAGCTATTTTTCAGGACTGAAATCTTTGCCTCCAGCTGTATGGGAGAAGACCTGAATTCAGCTCCATCAGATAATGTGACTATGAATTTTACAGACTGCCCCTCAACATCAAGATCTATTGAGTCCCTGTCTATCTCAGGATGGAAGTGGTCATCACTCACACTGCATAGATTCAGTAGACGGGAACTAAGAGGGAGTTCATCCCTATTCTGATACCACCTGTTGCCTATCTTCAGTGAACCGCACTTGGGGCACAGTGTAATGGAGAGCACTCCGGCTGCCGCAACTTTTGTCCTTGAAATTATACAGTTTTCTCCAAGGCCCTGGGAAACTGCTTCCTCATTGTCGCACAGGATGCATTTCATTCTTACAGTCTCACTTTTCCTTCTTTGTACTGCTTTACAATGCCAAGAGCCACAAGCCTCTTCCTTATCTCTGTAGTTCCGGCACCAATCTGGCCCAGTATAGCATCCCTCATAAGGCGTTCAGGTTCATTATCTTTTATATAGCCATACCCACCGAATATCTGAATTGCCTCTCTGGCAATATACTCAGCAGATTCAGTGGAATGCAGTATTGCAGAAGCAGCACTTACTGAATCCAGTGGATCTTTCTTCAGTAGTTGGAGAGAGTCCTCAGCCAGCAGCCTGCTCGTCCTAAGCCTTGTATACATGTATGCAAGTTTTTCTTGAATTAACTGGAACTCGTAAAGATGTTTCCCAGACTGCTTTCGCTCTGTGGAGTATTTCAGTGCCAGTTCAAGTGCCCTTCGTGCCACTCCGATGAAGATGAAACTTAGAATCACCCTTTCGGAGTTCAGGCCAGAAAGAATAATACGTTTCCCATCTCCCCTCTTTCCTATCAACCTTTCTTGTGGAATCTGAACCGAGTCGAAGTAAATCTCTCCTGTGGGAGACCCCCTCATTCCCATCTTGTCAAACTTCTTTCCTCTGCTGAAGCCTCTGTCTTCGGAGAGGACACAGTACGCATTGTAACTTTCGCCAAATCTGGAGTATACCAGAAAGAGGTCGGCCACAGGCGCATTTGTTATGAATGTCTTGGATCCGGTTATGCTGAAACCGTCCCTATTCTCTGTACTGGTTGTCTTCATATTGAGCGCATCCGAACCCGATTCTGGCTCTGTGAGAGCAAGGGAGCCTATGAATTCGCCAGAAGCAAGTTTCGGAACATATTTCTCTCTTACATACTCTGATCCATTCCTGTAAAGATTGTCAAGACAGAGGTTGCTGTGGGCACCATATGAAAGGGCCAGAGATGCACTGTAATAGCCAATCTCCTCTTCAATCATGGCCTGAGCTTCATAACCGAGGGATGATCCTCCATATTCCTCTGGGATTGTTACTCCCAGAAAGCCCATCTTTCCCATTTTTTTGAATACTTCTACTGGGAAATAATCCTGGCTGTCCATCTTTGAGGATATGGGTTCAACCTCTCTTTTCATGAATTCCCTTACCGTATCCCTGAGAATACTGTTTTCTTCCTCTGTGTGATCAGTCATAACTGTCTAATATGGAAAATAACCCAATAAACTTAATGAAGGCAGTTCTATCTTATAAACGGATTGCCTTTATAGAGACCATTAAGGTTAAATTTATATCGCTTTTAATGATAACTCTTCCCAGTATTGAACCAGCGTAAGCGCCGCGAGGTATTTCCGGTTCAAATGTTCCTTAGGATTTTCATGCATAGCGCATGGGATTAAGGTTGGTGAAAAATGTATATAACAATCGAAGATCAATATATAGCCAGAATACCGCCCGAGCTTCTTTCTGAAGATTATGAAAAAGCAGTTCTGGAGGTATCCAAGACATCGCTGGAAGGAAGACTTGTTGATGTCAAGGAAGAAAACAATGAGGATAAAATTCTAGGCAAGTGCTTCGTTGTCTCTGTTACAGAGATAGAGACTGTCGGAGACGGGGCCATTGTCCATGGGGACGGTGGAGTTTATCAGGCTGTAAGGTACAAGGCACTTGCTTTTTACCCTGAACTGCAGGAAATAGTTGAAGGAGAGGTAACATCGGTAAAGGAGTTCGGAGCTTTTGTAAAGTTCGGGCCGTTCGAAGGGCTGCTTCATAAGGGGCAGATTATGGACGATATTATCAGTGTAGACCTTTCAAACCAGAGATTTGTTGGCAAAGAGACAAGAAAGGATCTGAAGGCCGGAGATATAGTCAGGGTAAAGATAGTGCATCTGAATTTGAGATCATCTACCCTGGAAGGAAGCACCATTGGATTTACAATGAAACAGATGGGCCTTGGAAAACTCCAGTGGCTTGAAAAGAAGATGGAGAATTGAAAACATGAAGGAAATATTCAGGGCTTGCAAGAAGTGCAAGTTGCTCACTGTTGACAAGAACTGCCCAATTCATGGCGAGGAGAAAACTTCTACAGAATGGTTCGGTTTTACCATAATAACGGAACCCGAACTCTCCATAATAGCTGAAAAGGCAGGAATCACATCACCTGGAAATTATGCAATTAAAGTCAGGCAGTAAGTTCGTTCTTTCACAGGATGTTCTGGATGAAGTTTCCTCATACGGACACCGTATGTGCGTCGCATCAGAGATTCTCGGGTTATCAAATTCCTCAAAAATAATATCCGTGGGTGATGTAACCACAGATAATCTTAGCATGCTGGGAATACCAATCCACATAGAGATAGTCGATCTCAAGACAAGAAGAGGTCAGGAAGGGGAAT
>JAJZKL010000073.1 GCA_021804185.1 Thermoplasmata archaeon
TCTCTATCTGCTCACTTGAAAGACCCTTTTTCAATGATTCCATCTTCTCTTTTGCAAGTTCTGATACAGCTGCCCATCGTGAACTGTTTATTTCAAATAGAAATTTGTTCTTGAGCTCATCCACGTTTTCAGGGATAGCCTTACCAAGGTACTTTGAATACTTCTTGACGCGGCCGTCTATCTTTACTGGGTGCTCAAGGTAAAAATAGGTCCTGCCTTCCTGGTCAAGCCTCCGTATGGTTACCAAAATTGTTCCCCGCGCCCTGTCATGAGGAAATAGCTCATCAGTCTTGCCCAAGTACACCCGCATCAGTAATGCGATCAAGTTCCAGCAATGTGTTGAGTGTCAATCCTTCGCTGTACCCGGAATCATGGATCTTCTGCAGAAATTCCCTGAGTTTTCCCCTCCCATACCTGGCCTCAATATCATCAAGTTCAATGCCCTTCCTGTCCCGTATCATTACAACAATGTCCTGAAAGAGTTGTGCACGGAGATTCCCAAGTGAAAGTTTCTTTGCCCGTGCCATAAAAGAGGAATCCCCTTCAAGGTGTACTGTGGAGAATTTCACTTTCCCGGTGCCATTGAAGAAATAGAACTGGTTCTCGGCATATGTTGCAACTGAAGTGTTCAGCAATGCTTCCGGGAGTTCAGCCAATGGTATCTTTTCCTCACCAACCTGGTAGAATTCATCTTCCACTGCATGGTCAAGCATGGCCCTGAAAATGGATATTAACCTACCGAAATCCTCATCCCTGCAGAGGAACAGGATTGGCTTCCCCATGTAATCCATCAGCTTCTTTGCTATCCTGTGAGCCACCATGAGGTCGGAGTCCTCCACCTCGCAGTATACTTTCTTCCCATTATGTTCAATGAGGATATCCGGGATCAGCCCGGAAATATTGGGCTCCACAGTCTGCTTCACATTCCTGGATTCAAGGAAATCGGCAAAAAGGAAGATCATGCGGTTGTGAAGGGTTTTTGTCTCATGCGGCGAGATTTTATCAGGCTCGTCGTAGCCCATCGTGTTTATAATTGATGCCTTGATTTCCGCAACTTTTGCAACATCCAATAAAATGTCCACAGGCGGTGGCCTCAGGGTAACTGGGCCATATTTCCCCGATCTAATGTCAGTTCCATCTCCAGAGGAAACATTGTTGCAGGTTACAGTTACATCATGCCTTGCCTGGTTGACAAGAGTATCTATCACGACCCTCTTTCTGGAAATTTCGGTTAAATTGTCCGCAATCTGCTCTGCATCATTTTCAGATGTGTTGAAGCAGGCATAGTTGTGGAGGTTGGAAAAGAGCATATCCCTGAACTCATCTGATAACGTGCCCAGTGACTGGTATGCCAGTATAAGCACAACCCCGTATTTCCTTCCCTGTGAGATGAGTATGCTGAGAATGGACTCCGGCACAAGGTGTGCCTCGTCAATTATGATGTATATCCTGTCTCTTGAGGGCCCCCGATTCAACAGAACACTCCAGATCCTCGCAAGTAGCAGGCAGGCAATAATGCTTGCCGAGGTTGCCCCAATTTCCCCAATGTTAAGTTCAGGGACGATCAAATGGTTTCCGGTAAGGAGGCATTGATCCAGGTTCACGCTGTCTTCATCAGGAGCAGAGATAACTCTCCTTATGAGGGGATTGCCAACTAGAGGCAGGAGCTTGTTCACTGAACTCATGATGAAATCACCCCAGTTTCTCGTAATATTGGCTGAATTAAGTGCGTTCCTTATGGGTGCATGCTCCTGTACAGGGAAATAGGAAAGGAGTCTTTTCTGATCGGTAAGGATTTCAGTGAATTTTTCCAGTGTAAGGCCCTTCTCCCTCAGCATGAGGCTGACCATAACCTGGGAGAAGATCAGGTTGATCCTGGGGCCCCAGGTTCCATTCGAGACTACTTCATTGGATGAGAATGCCTGTACCAGCCAATCCCCGACACGGAAGGCATTTTCTTCTCCTCCCGATGTCTGAAGGACATTGATTCCAGTGTATTTCCCTTCCGAACCGGGGTAATCATGGCCACTCAGAATAACAGGTTCCTTGTTCGAATGAGAAAGGAAGGAATCTCCGGTAAGGCCGTGAGGATCAATTAGAGTTATGTTCCCCTTCACATGGTCCAACTGCCTTAAAATATGGAGGAGGTAGTTGGATTTCCCGGATCCTGTCTTGCCGATTATAAGCCCGTGGGAGTCCAAATTCATTAGCCATGGTTTTGGAGGAAATGGCGGATCTGAAACATTTTCTCTAAGACCGATATATTTGCGGTACATCTCTCGGGAATCGAACATAAAATGTAAAATTTGCCTTCCTGGTGGGTGGTTTAAAACACTGTGTGGGTTAATATATTGAGTTAATTGACTTAGAACAAAGTTTATCAACAAAGCAATATTAAAACGTTGACCAAAATGGAAAATCAGGACAATATGATCGAAATTTCCGTTGTGACTACCAGTGGGAGTTATCCGGAAGATGGTTTTATCTCAGTCCCTATACACCAAAAGGTAAGGATCGATTTAGATAAAGCAGATAGGGCGCTAAAATTAACCAATACGCAAACTTGGATAGCAAAGGCAGACAACAGGATATTGAATATTGATAAGTCATACCTTGAAAATGGGCTAAATGGCTCAGTAAATATTGATTGGGGCCCACGACAAACTGGAGGTGGAGACGGATTCTCTAATGAATGAACTCCTTTCAAAATCCCTCTTTGAAGAGCAAACAGAATTCTGCACTGATGCAAAACTCTTATCTTTGAGAAACTGGAAAATTGTAATTAGATCATATCCAATATTAGAAGTGGAGTTTCTGTCTAGTATAAGAAATAATATTCGCGTTAGAATGAACTGTGATAACTGGGATGAAAGTCCACCCTCGACAGTCTTACTTGATGATAATGATCGACCTCTCCGGGAATATCCGAGGGGGCACGGTTTGTTCAACAATTCACCACATCCAATTTTTGGAAGACCATTTATCTGTTCGCCAGGATCTTTGGAGTATCACCAACATCAAAGTCATGTCAACGATCTCTGGGATAATTACAGGGGCAAAACTGGTTATGACTTAGGTGGCATTTTGACCCAGATTTGGAATGCTTGGAACGAATCAAAATGAAAGTGAAAGTATCCTCAAGAATCGTTGAAGAAACTTTAAGAGAATTGCAGTACAATGGTCGAAAATCAAAAGAGCGAATGATTTTATGGCTTGGCAAAAGAGGGGGGGATGAAATTAATGTGAAGGAAATATTTATCCCACGTCAGAAAAACAGTAAAATTTCGATTAGAATAGAACAAATCGGAATGAACCAAATATTCTCCAAATTAAGAAATAGTGGTTTGATGGTTGCTGTACAAATCCATTCCCATCCAGATTACGCTTTTCACTCATATTCAGATGACATTTTATCGATAATCAGACATGAAGGGGGAATTTCTTTAGTGATTCCCAATTTCGGTCTACGTACCACGGCCTCTTCTTTTCTAAGAGATGCAAAGTGTTATGAGCTTTCGCGAAACGACGTTTGGGAAGAGAGCATCTATGAAGATTGCATAGAATTAAAGGAATCCTAATGGAACTGACTGCATTCGATGAAAATAAACTCACGCTAAGAGAAGTATTGGGCATTGATGAAGAAACTTCCGAATCTCTGCTCACACAAAACATATTGATAACATCGGACGAAAAAGATCAAACCTCAGCAAAAATTAGGGAATATTTGATAGATATACTTACAAGGACATTCTCTTCAGTTTCCGAAAGTATGTCTTTCCCCCCTTCAATTGAGGTAATCATTGGGAAGAAGAATGCTTTGAGTAAATCAAAAAAAGTCTATGTTTCATGGCACAGGGATTTTTCCGTGTTAATATCAGAGGAAATTCCAACAGAAGAAATCGATTATATATATTTCCATGATGCTTTTTTAATTTTAGTGTCTTGTTTTGTGTCTGCATATATTAGCCGGATTGCTATCGGGGAGTCAGATAAAATACCTTATGGTAAGAAAATAACTCTGAACCAAAACCTTTTCATCCCCAACGTGAAAGGTATGAAGACTCCTATAAGTATTGGCCGTGCATATTTGGCGGGAGCTGGTGCAATCGGAAACTCCTTTGTTTATACATTAAGAACCTTCGACCCTCTTGGCGAATTAGTGATATGTGATGACGATCGAGTCAGTCCAGGTAATCTGAATAGATGTATATGGTTCAATAAATCACATATAGGTAGAAACAAAGCTGCTGTATTATCAAAAGTTGCTGAGGGATCCTTCCCACACATGAATTTGAATTTTTACGAAGGTAAACTCGCTACACATCCTGATAGGAACAGTGGTGCTAGATGGCTGGAAAAGCTAATTGTAGCAGTAGATAGTAGGAGAGCTAGACGACAACTACAGAATGAAATTCCAAAGGAAGTATTCGATGCGTCTACTACAGGAATTGATGAGGTATTTTTGTATTTTGGGAAGCGACCCTTGGAAGGGAAAGCTTGCTTGGAATGTATTTATTTTGAAGATCTCCCTGAAAAATCTCATGAATTGCATATGGCGGAATCATTGAATGTTGGGATAAATGACATAGAATTTGGAACAGTGTCTAAAGAGGCTGCTGATAGAATACTCGAGAAATATAGATCTTATAAGAAAGAAGACCTAGTCGGACTTGCTTATGATACCTTGTTTAAGGAGTTATGTGGCAAAGGTGAAATTATCATGAGTGCCGAAAATAGACACATAACTGCTCCATTTGCTTTTGTTTCCGTATTAGCTGGGGCCATTCTGGCGATTGAAACAATACGCAGAATTGCATTAAAAGAATGGGAATTCAACACTTGGCGGGTGAGCCCTTGGCATAGTCCGAACGAAAGACTTAAGAAAATTTTACCAACCAATCCACAATGCTCATTTTGCAATAACAAAACCAAAAATGATTTAGCCGAAAACTTGTGGTTCAATTGCTAATGAAAAGTCTAATTTTCTTCAACTTTAAAAACTATGAGTACACAACCAGCATACAAGTGTTCACGAAGTAGTAATATACTGTTTCCATAAATGGCAGCTCTTGTTCCGGACACCTGAATTTTCCAAATCCGGTTCTCCGTACCATTAAAGGAGACATCGAGGTTGAAGAGGAACATAGACACCTGAAAGATGTTGTACAATCCTGTATTCTGAAGACTTAATGGCGTACTGTTTACGATCGTTCAAAGTTTAGGAAATGGAATCCCGCAAGTTCACTTCGGGACCATTATCAGATGAAAAGAGAAATGTTGGGCAAAGACAATGACCAATCGCCAGTTCAGGGAGCGGCTCCAGAAATTATGTATGTTGGTTATGAACTCATAGAAAAAAAAGGAGGTCCCTGAAATAATGGAGAAATACGGCACACTCATGGGCATTTCTGAGATATCAAGATACGCCGGAATTCCCAGAATGTCATTCTACTCCAGGCGAAGCGATGGCAAGAGGGGCAGGAAACCCTCCTCCTTCACTGTGCGCAATGCTGATGGAATCGATGAGATAGTTTCCAACACCTCCGTGGTGAATGTGATCGAGGACCTCCTCTCAAGGGAATTCGTATGCTACGGTTACAAGAAAACCACAAAGCACCTTCAGAATTCCGGGTACAGGATCAACAGGAAGAAGGTCAGGAGGCTCATGAGGGAGAACCGTCTGCTGAATCATTCCTACAACGGAAGAAAGAAGGTAAGGAGAGTGATCGACAGGAAGCTCAACCTCGGGATGCCAAACGAGGTCTGGGAAATGGACATCAAGTATGTCTGGATTCATGGTGAGTCCAGGAATGCCTTCCTCTTCATCCTCATGGACTGTTTCACACGGGAGGAGATAGGCCATTACATGGGTTATTCCTGCAGGAAGGACCATGTGAGGATGGTCATAGAATTTGCATTCCATGACCGGGGATCTGACAACATCCGGAACCTGAGGATAAGGAGCGACAATGGCTCACAGTTTATCGCAAGGATGACGGGGGATTATCTTTCCTCCGTGAATATACCGCACGAGAGGATTCATCCCGCCACTCCACAGGAGGATGGCCACATTGAGGCCATGAACTCCATAATCGAGAGAGAGATGATCAGGAGGTTTGAGTTCGATTCCCTGTAGGATGCGAAGAACATCATTGACCGGTACATGATGTTCTACAACGAGGAAAGGATACATTCAGCAATAGGGTATATGACACCAAGGGAGATGTATGAGAAATGGATGGAAAAGAGTCAGGAAGCATGAAATCTTATAAGACAATATTGTCTCCAATTAGGGGTCCTAAGC
>JAJZKL010000074.1 GCA_021804185.1 Thermoplasmata archaeon
TCATTGTCTCTGATAAGGGCCTCAAGCATGTTTGAGCCAATAAAGCCCGCCCCTCCGGTGAGGAGAATACGTTTTCCCTTCATAGTTAACCAGCGGGATCAAGAGCTAATTGGGTAATAAATCATTTGAGTCCGGTTGAGCTTTCAAAGCACATACCAGTAGATGAATCGGCGAAAGAATTACTGATAAAACTCATAGTCATAAAGAACCATTACTTCAGCGCCAGGATCCTGCTCCCTGACTTTAGTGACACTGCTCTTCGCTGTCTTCAGTGAATCAGCATAACAGAGGGCAAATCCGGCTGACGCATCTCTTATAGCGAATATTGTGCTCTGCGCAAGAGAGGGGAAGAAGCTGTCGACAGAGTTGGAAAATATGGAATACAGGACAAGCTCACCTCCTGAAAGATCAACCTGAGTAATAACACCTATTACACGGTTCCCCTCCATGAGGTTGATCCTTCTTTTCACAGACATATATGGGACATCAAGGGCGGTAGCGATATTTGATATTGACA
The DNA here is from genome assembly GCA_021804185.1 of Thermoplasmata archaeon. Next base: position 518 of record JAJZKL010000074.1, read on the forward strand.
TCCTTGGGTCTTTTTTCAGTAGATCTATGATCTTGAAGTCAAGGTCCCGAATGTTCATTGATATCTTTGGAGGCGGAGGGAGATATCTCATCACAGGCAGACCAAGCACCTCAGTTGCCCTTGCTATTTTCTGGTTAAGTTCCTCCCTGGAAGTGCCTACGAAACCGTAAAGTGTGATTTCCTCAAGACAGTTCAGTTTGAGGGAGATCTCACCATCATACTGTTTTTCTGTCTTGAAAGCTGCGAACTCCTCCATTTTCCCGTATATCTGGGGGTTAACATGAAGGAAAAAGTTTTTTATTATGCCATCCTCAATGAGTTTGTTCATTCTGTAGTTTAAGACCTGGGCAGAAATTCCAAGATCTGAAGCAATCTGCCTCTGGGATACCCTTCCGTTCTTCAGAAGGTTGAAAACTATCCGTTTGTCAGTCTGATCCATGCAAAAGCCATTAACCAAATTCTAAATTAAATATTTCGCAAGTTTCAAAGAAGTGCATTTCAGGGTCAAATTATTATGCCACAGTTTCCTAGTGAATCCATGGAATCTGCTGAAAAAGGGGAGGGAGAAAAGGAAAAAAGTTGCGGCATTGTTACTTTCAGGGTTCGTGGAAACGTAAGGGAATATCTGCTTCTGGAGAGGTCACAGGGGTTTCTTGATTACACAAAAGGCCACATAGAAAGCGGGGAGACTGAGCTTGAGGCTGCAATAAGGGAGACAAGGGAAGAATGCGGGTTGGACCCTAAAATAATTGAAGGCTTCAGGGAAGTAATGAATTACAGATACAGGAGATCAGGCAAATCAAGCGATAAAGAGGTAGTAATGTTTCTTGGGAGAGTGGATTCCGAGCTGCAGGTCAAAATCTCCCATGAACATGTGGGTCATGTATGGATGACATATGATAAGGCCATGGCTTCACTGACATTCAAGAACCAGAGAGACCTTCTGGAAAAGGCCGAAAGATTCCTCAATGGGATTGCAAAATGAGCAGAAGCGGATCCATTGCAATCAGATAGAAATAAGGCATTAACTCATCATCATTCTCATAACAGAGAGTGGCAATCTCCATTTCTGAATAATTTAATACAGGGTGTAATCAATTTTGTTCACCCATGTTTAAATACTTTAAGGTCATACAATTCATAACCATGGAAAATGTCCAGATTATTCCAGACTTAACACCTTCAGCATTAAAGGTATTCGAGTTTATCAGGTCAAGAAAAATATCAAGGCTGAATGAGATAATGGAATTTACTGGCCTATCAAAGCGTTCGGTCCTGTACTCCATTGAATTGTTAAAAAGTATGGGATTTGTTGAGACACAGATCTGCATGACTGATACGAGAAGAAGATTTTACTGCTTCAGATCAGTTAAATAATTTTGTGAATATGTCTGATTACACTTAAAAGTGATAGGGCAATCACCCTCATGATGAATCTAAGCGACAGGGTTAGATTAGGCAATCTGGATCTTAAGAACAGAATCGTAATGGCCCCTATGATCTCAAACCTTGCCAATCCTGATGGGAGCACCAACGAGAATCATATTTCTTATCTTGAGCAGAGGGCTAAAGGGGGAGCAGCCCTGATTATAACAGAATATTCATACGTAAATGACAGGAATGCCCGTGGTTCAAGAAATGAGATGGGCATATACAATCCGGATCACATTCCAAAGTTCAGGAGACTGACAGAAAGAATCCATCTGCACAATTCAGCCATATTTGCCCAGCTGGTCCATGCCGGTGGGAAGGCATTCCTGGAAACTAACAGAATGCCTGCATATGCACCAACTTCAGTGGATTATGCAGGCACAACACCTGGCGAGATGACCCTGGATGACATCGAGCAGGTGATAGGAGATTTCGAGAAGGCGGCAAAGATAGCTGAACACTCCAATTTTGATGGTGTAGAGATACATGGGGCTCATGGGTACCTGGTGCAGGAGTTTCTGTCACCTTCACTGAACAGGAGAACCGACAGGTATGGAAATGATTTCAACGGCAGATTACGGTTTGCACAGGAAATTATTGATTCGATCAGAGACAGCACATCACTAAACGTAGGAATAAGATTGAGCCTATACGAGGATGACCCGGACGGGTACGGCCCGGATTACGGCCTCAAGGTGGCTGAATCCCTAAAGGGTATAGACTATGCACACTTCTCAGCAGGAAGATTTGCGCCTCCAGGATCATCCTCATCATTCTATTCCGGAAAGACGCACATCTACAGGAAACTTCCAAGGAAACCATCTGTGACCACAATAGTTGTGGGTTCTGTCACGGACAGAAATGATGCAGTTGAGATTCTTGGAAAGGCTGACCTTGTTGCGGTTGGAAGGGCTATGCTGGCAGACCCTGAGTTCGCTTCAAAGATAATAAGAAATTCCGGTACAGTCAGGCCATGCATAAGATGCAACCAGGCCTGCAGAGACCTTGGATACGGTGAAGTCAGATGTACTGTAAACCCTGATCTGGGGCTTGAGGCAACATCTGTATGGAATCTGAGGCTTGAAGGAAGGGAAATTGACATAGGCGGAGCAGGTGTCAAAGGATTGGAAGCAGCCTCATTTGCCGCCTCAAGAGGTGCCTCAGTTACCATTTACGAAAGGAGCAGAGAGATAGGCGGCCAGCTCCTGGAGATTTCAGATCCTGAAAAGAGGAGAGAATTTCTCAGTGTAATAGAGTATTACCAGAAGATGATTGAAAAATATGGAATTATCTTGAAAGTTGGCCAGGAACTCAAGGGCGAAGGAATTGTCTGCAATCCGGATAGAGTTTATCCTGATCTTCCAGACAAAGATGAAGTGAAGATAGACTCAAACATATTCAAGTATCACGATCAGGCCCTCAAGATGGCTGGAGAAGGAAGAAAAGTCACAATGACAGAGCGCAGCCTTTCGAGTCTGGACAGAGTAAGAAGAGATGGGTTTTCTGAGAAGGCAATTTCTGCAGGGATAGTTTTTGTAAAGGAACCCATGAAAAACCCGGATGTTTACATGATGCAGAGGTTCCAGTACGATATCAGGTCCGCCATGATTTCAGGCAGGGACGCTGTAATATCACATTTGGCTGGGCACTCAGATTAAAATTAAGGCTGGAAGTGAAACCAAACAGTAAAGGTGTTATGGTTCCATATCACTTCTTGTCTGCCTTTTTCTCTCCTGCCTTTCCCTGACATGGGAGAGTTCTTTTGCCTCCTCCGGAGTGGGTTCAAATGTCTCAGCAATCTTTTCTCCAACAAATTCTGGAGGTATGTTATCAACTAAAAATACATCGGAGGTTGCTCTGTAAACATTTATTCCCGACTTTATCATGGATTTAGTGTCAACCGGAACAACAGCAGGTGCTTCAATGTGAAACAGGCCGGAAATATATGCCTGGCGTGGTGTCAGGGAAAGGTGGACCCAGCTCTTGTCCGAAGGGCTGATTCCAGTCTCCCGTATAAATTCCAGCTCTTCATCAGTGGTCTGGTAGTAGAGCACCTCAGGAATATCATCAGCTGGAAGGTCATCAAGATTAACAGGTATTGTATGGCCGTATGTGGCCCTTATTTCCTCCTTATCATTTATCTGATACCTCTCCTTAGGATCTGTCCGTACCAGAGCCTCTATATGAAAAGGAGTCAGCCACCAGAAACTCTTCTTCTGAGCCCTTATTACTGTCGCAACTGAATATAGCTTGACCCATCCATGGTCATCCATCCTGACGCCATAGTTTTCAGGGAAATGCCTTAGCATTCCTGCAAGTATCCTGCCCACTCCTTCAATTTCGCCGCCCTTCATCAGGAGCCTTCCTCTGGATCCGCACACTGAGCACTCCTCACCACGGAACGGGCCATCTTTCTGACAGTTTCTGAGTTCCTCTATCATTTGATTCACCTATCCAGTACCTTTGCCAGATCACGAGCAACAGATATGGAACTGAATTCTCCATCTATTGTATCAGTCACCCAGAGCCCATCGGATACAGCTGAAATCTGGCTCTGGGATCCGGATGCAAATACCCCGTGGATGGCGGTAACGTATATCCGCCCGGCAGATTTTGATTTTAGGAGGCCAATCGCCTTAATTATTGTGCCGCCAGTTGATATGATGTCGTCCACAAGGAGGATATTTTTCCCAGAGTAATCATCTTCTGGGAGGCTCATCTGAACTGTTCTGGAATCAATCCTCTTCTTCTCAATATAAAGTGCCCTTGAACCGATGCGTTCTGCCAGTTTCTCTGCCCTGGAAAACCCTCCATCGTCCGGTGATATGACAATGTCTATTTTCCTGTCTTTGAAGAAGTCTCCAAGGGAGTCTATAACCTCAACGTTTGTGAAAGGTTTTGAGGCAAATCCAACCGTGGCCTTATCATGTATCTCAACACATATGATCTCATCAGCCCAGTTTTCCATGGTTTTAAGTACCGCCCTGGAGGAGACACTCTCCCCGGGTTTGTAAATCATGTGCTGCCTTGCATAACCGTAATAGGGAATTACAAGCTTCACCGACGATGCTCCATTTTCCTTCGACGAGTTGATAAGGAACAGGGTCTCAAGGATATCGGAATCGCTTCGTGTGTTTCCAACCACAATGACATCCTGCCCTTTCAGGTCTGACTCAATCCTGACATAAAGCTCACCATCCGGGAACCTTTTGGTGCTGCAACCTGACAGCCTGGCTCCCAGAATATCGGATAATTTCCTTGCAAGTCCGATGGAGGAATTTGATGCCACAATTAACATGAATGAGAGGTTATTGCAGGTTTCTTAATAGTTTTGTTCACATTCCTTTTGATCTGTATCTTCTTTCGGCAATGTTGGTTCTGTATTTATATGAACAATGAATTTACCTGCATGGCATCAAAAGTATGGTATGACGGTAAACTTGTAGATGAGTCAGAGGCAAAGGTCCCTATCCTGAATCATTCCCTCCAGTATGGGAGTGGTATTTTCGAGGGTATTCGGGCGTACAGTACAGGTTCAGGCCTGTCAGTATTCAGGCTCTCTGATCATGTAAGGAGATTCCTGAATACAGCCAGGATATATCGGATGAACATAGGAAGGACAGAGGATGAAATTTCCGGAGCAATACTTGACACAGTAAGGGCAAATGGCCCGGAGGAATGTTACATCAGGCCATTTGCATTCTTCAATTCTGAAAGCGTATCCCTTGTAACGGATGGGATGAAGGTAAGCCTGGCTGTCATGACGGTGAAGATGGGAGGATACTTCCAGGAAAAGGTGGAGAAAGGGATCAGATGCAAGGTATCCTCCTGGAAGAGGATAAATTCTTCTATACTTCCGGTTGAAGCCAAAGCAAGTGGCAATTACCTGAATTCAATACTTGGAAGCATGGACGCACGTACATCAGGCTATGACGAGGCCATATTCACATCCGGGGAGGGGTACGTAGCTGAAGGTGCCGGCCAGAACATCTTCATTGTAAAGAATGGAGAGATTGTGACACCTGGGGCGGAGTCAGCAATTCTAATGGGTATAACAAGGGACTCTGTCATAAAGATAGCAAGAGACAGAGGATTCAATGTAACTGAACGGCTCATTCTCCGCGATGAGGTTTACAGTGCAGACGAAGTATTCTTTGCTGGTACAGCAGCCGAAATAACACCAATAGTTTCTGTTGACGGCATAAAGATAGCGGATGGAAAACCAGGGAAAATTACCAGGGAAATTCTGGGCGAATACAGCTCCGCTGTCCACGGTAAGAATGAGAAATACAGGCAATGGCTGTATTCTGTATGAAATTTAGATTTTGTAGAGCAA
>JAJZKL010000075.1 GCA_021804185.1 Thermoplasmata archaeon
TCATGAGTGCTGCCAAGGAAAAATTGAAGGGAAAGTGTACACTCAATAAAGTAGAGGTTCAGGATGTCGCTTTCGGACTCAAGGCCGTAAGGCTCGAGATAATCATCCCCGATGAAGAGGGATAATTATAATTCAGGGCCTTCAGGCTTGAAAAGACACCTCTCGGAAGGCTTTGTTGAGGCGGCTGGAGTTTTCAATGGCATCAGTGCCCTTCTAGCACAGCAGGCAGGATTCAGGGCACTATATCTTTCCGGTTCAGGTGTTGCAGGGGCAATGGGTCTACCGGACCTCTCCATGACAACTCTATCGGAAGTTGCTGACGAGGTCCGCAAAATAACATCGGTGTCCGAGGCCCCGCTAATAGTGGATGCTGATACAGGCTTTGGAGAAACCATAAATGTGATGAGGACTGTGAGAGTCCTTGAAGATGCAGGAGCTGCGGCGTTGCACCTTGAGGATCAGGTTCTCCCAAAACGATGCGGCCACCTCAACGGAAAGAAAGTGGTCGAGATGGAGGATATGGGAAAGAAAATTATGACGGCAATAGCCTCCAGACATAATCCTGATTTTATGATCATAGCAAGGACTGATGCCAGATCCGTTAATGGCCTGGACGATGCTATTGAAAGGGCACTTTACTACGTGAAGTGCGGTGCCGATATGATTTTCACAGAAGCACTGGAATCAGCCGGGGAATTCAAGGAATTTTCATCAAAAGTCAGATCACCGCTGCTTGCAAATATGACAGAATTCGGAAAGAGCCCGCTTCTCTCAGTCTCAGAGCTGAAGGACCTGGGATACAGAGCGGTCATATTCCCGCTTACAGGATTCAGGGTAGCTCTCAAATCGCTGCAAAAAACTTATGAGGCCCTTCTTAAAGATGAAACACAGAGAAACTTCATAGATGACCTGATGACAAGGAGGCAATTTTATGAGGTCATTGGCTATGATGAATATGAAAAGGACGACAGAGACATATTCAATATAAAAGGTGAAAAAGATGACTGAAATAAGTGTTCCTAAGGGGCTGGTTGGAGTTATAGTGGACAAAACAGCAATATGTACTACCGATGCTGAAGGAAATCTTGTCTACAGAGGTTATAAAACTGTAGATCTGGTTAATAAAAAGACTTTCGAAGAGGTTGCATACCTTGTTGTGCATGGTGATCTCCCCGATAGTGACCAGCTTAAGGACTTCAATGAAATGCTGGTGAAAAACGGAGACATCGACTCAAAGGTCCTGAAGATTATTGACCTGCTTAAGGAGAAGGACTTGATGAAGAACCTCCGGTCAATTATATCACTTTACCCATACAGGGCTCAGGATTCTGCTCATATGCTTCCGGAAATAATTTCTAAGGTCCCGGGGATAATCGCCCATTCATATGCAGCGGAAACCGGTAAAGCTGTCGGCAGATCTGAAGCCCAAACTTACAGCGGAAGATTCTACCAGATGATCACAGGAAACACAGATGCCAGAAAATCTCAGTTCCTTTCAAAACTAATGATTCTCTACATGGAGCATGAGTTCAACGCTTCCACTTTTGTTTTAAGGGTTGCTGCATCAACACTTACTGACCCTGCTTCAGCATTCACAAGCGCTCTTGGAACCCTCAAGGGGCCACTCCATGGCGGGGCAAATGCTGAGATACTTGATTTCTTCAAAAGCTTCAGGAATGAAGATGAGGCCGTAAAATTTGTTGATACACAGCTGGAATCCGGAAAGAAGGTAATGGGATTTGGCCACAGAGTTTACAAGCAGAAAGACCCCCGTGCCCAGCTCGTGAAGCAGCTTATGAAAGAGCTGAATCCAAACTCTAAGGAACTGAGAATCGCTGAAGCAATTGAGGCAAGAGTCTGGGAGAAAAAGCATCTTCCTGCAAATCTTGATTTCTATGCTGCAATACTTATGGATCAGCTGGGGATTCCACAGGATCTCTATACTGCCATATTTGCGGCAGCCAGAGTTTTCGGCTGGTGGGCGCACTACGAAGAACAGCTGAGGGATAACAAGCTAATAAGGCCTTCTTCGGAATATGTAGGTCCGAAGGACAGGGTTCTCTGACATCAGAGAATCTTCAGGTCTATTTTTTCAGATTTTCTGTTGAAAGCCTGGTAATCCGAAATTCTGTAAGGACTGGCAACGATTATGTGAATCTGGCCTGTATTGGAGAACATTGAAATATCAGCATCTGAAGGCAATGCCACCCCTGATGGATGTGAATGTACACTCCCCACAACTGAAAAATCAATCCCCTTATGGTATAAATTGAATAACGTATGGTGATCCCCCTGAACTGTTCCAGGAAGCATAAGGATCTCATAGATTATCTCATGCTCTGCCTTCAGGAAAGCTCCAAATTCCATTGGATAACTGTCTTTGGAGGCTTCCATTATCATTTTCAGTGTACGGAGCCTAATTGACCACATTTCTTATCAGCTTCTCCCTTATTCTCTCATAGAATGAGTTTCTGAATGTCACGAATCTTGCCCTTTCCGGTGATACAGTGATCCTTATGTCGTCGTTCTCGTCCACAGCAAACTGCTCCTGACCATCAACAATCAGGTCACAGGATTGCTTCTTTCCGAATATCCTGAGGTTTATCTCTTGGGAGCTTGGTATTACAAGAGGCCTGCTTCTTGACCTGAACGGAGCCAGATAAGTTACGACCATGGCATCAAGCGTCGGGTAAAGGATTGGCCCTCCAGCACTGAATGAGTATGATGTCGAACCTATTGGTGTTGCCACTATCACACCGTCTGAGGTTGTACTGTCAAAGAATACCCCATCCACAAAAAGCCTGAACTTCCTAATCTTGGCTATCTTGCTGGAATGCAAGACAACCTCATTTGTTGAGTCTATTATCTGAGTTCCATTTATGGTCAGTCTGAGCTTCATAGTCTCTTCCACCTTGTAGTTACCCTTTATCAATTTGTAAACTGATGACTCAACCTCTCCAATCTCGACCTCTGACAGGAATCCTAAACTTCCCATGTTTATTCCAAGGACTGGCCCCTTCGCTAATTGCAAAGATCTGAGAACAGAACCGTCCCCGCCTACTGTTATAAGAATGTCAGCCTCCATTGATTCTATGCTGTTTCCCTTTCTGTTGAGCATCCGGGCTGCTTCCCTGTCATATATAACGTCCCAGTCATCGGGAAGTATCTCTACGATTCTTCTGACAATGTTTGCGCATCTCGTGCAGTCCTTTCTTACGATGAAACCTATCTTCATTTCAGGGCCCCCGCAAATTGTCTGCTGCTTGCGCCGATTATAGCTTTCCTCTCCCTGACATCCAGTCCCATGTTAAAATCATTGAATTCACCGTCTAATACTACTCCTCCGGCTTCCCTGAGGATAAGTACACCTCCTGCCACATCTATATTTCTAAGTGAGTTGTAATCACCGACATATGCCATAATATCCGCTGATCCATTTGCCACAAGACAGAGCTCAAGTGAAGCACATCCAAGAGAGCGGATTCTCCAAGCACCCCTAAGTATCGGGGAAACGTGATCATGTCCAGCTCTTCCAAGACCTCCCAGAGCACATCCCAGGGGATCCACGGAGACATGTATCCGCTTCCCGTTTGCAAATGCTCCTTTTCCCTTTACAGCATGATAATTGGTATTCCTGGCCAGATCCGCAACTATAGCAATCCTCGCTGAAGACAGGTCCTCCCTTACAACTGCACCTGAAAATGAATAGAAAGGGATTCCGTTTTCCGCATTGTATGTTCCGTCCAGCGGATCGACCATTAAAGATTCATCATAGCCGAAATCAGTAAATCCGCTCTCTTCGCTTATGAGGTTCAGCGGCAGGTCCCTTTCGTGTATAAAATTCAGGATATGGTCATCACAAATTCTGTCAAGATTATGGGTTGCGGTGCCGTCTGCACCCATCCCTATTATTATGTTTCTGTTCCCCGAACCTGATTGTGTGGAAACAACTTCCCTTAAAGAATTTCCAAGGTCAATAAGTTCTTTTTCGAGATCTGACACAGTGTCAATATTATAACACTCAAGATAACCTTTCTGGGAAAAAATTAGAAAATCAGTCTCCGACAACACTGTCCAGCAGAAGGTTCAATCTCTGTGAAAGCCTCTTGAGAGCATAATCCAGCACATCCAATGCCTTCAGTGAGCCGTCTGTCTCAAACTGGAACACGTATTTGGTATCATCCTCTGTTACCTTTACGTCCGGGTTATCAAGCAGCTGTGAAAGAAAAGTACATCTGTTGTCATCGCTGAACACTATCTTTTCGGAATTCTCGGATACAACTGAATCAGGGCAGTGATTCTTGAAGTTTTCCCAGTCCTTAACCTTCTTCTTCTCGACCAGAAACTCCCGATGATACTTGTAAGAGACACCTGAGGTTACCTGCCACTTAGTATGCTTTTTCCCCGTGCCCAGTATGGCTTCGGCTGTAACTAGGATTGCCTGCCTCGGTCCAAGCTTTACAATTGGAATCTCTTTATCTGCAGGAACAAGATCTGACTTTCCTACAGGCTGAAGATCGCCTGAATTCACTACTCCTGAGCCTATCTTGTTTATTGAAAATGTCATTGTGCATAGGGGGCACCCCTCACCTTTGCAAGAGCAATTTTCCCTGAAGTTCATTGAAAGATCTGAAACAATAGGTACCAGAGAAAGCCGATGTGCCACTATTTCATCGAAAAGTGGGAGTGATGAGTCGTACACATTGCCTTCACTGTCTCTTATCTGGCCATGATGAAATATAACTTTGTCTATGGCCAGCTTAGGGATGTCGTCCATCAGAGTTCTTCTCAAGGCATTCGCTGTTGATGGTGAGAGCCCATCCACCGTGAAACGGATAAAATCATCAGACATTGTATTTATTGTCAGGGACATCTGTTTATACTCTCCTGCCTCTCTTGCCGCCCTTCTTTTTTGTTCCATCATGGGGAATAGGGGTTACCTCTTCAATCCTAAGAATCTTGAAGCCAGCTCTGGAAAGAGCCCTAATTGCGCTCTGAGCTCCTGGACCAGGAATCTTTGATTTGTTTCCGCCTGGAGCCCTTACCTTGATTATTAGATCCGATATCTCCTTCTCTCTCAGTTTTTCTGCGACCAGATCAGCCGCCTTCATTGCTGCATATGGGCTTGACTCATCTCTGTCATTCTTCACTACCATTCCGCCAGTTGCCTTTGCAAGGGTTTCAGCCCCTGTTGGATCAGTTACAAGAATTATAGTATTGTTAGCTGAGGCAAAAATATGCGCTATACCTGTTTTATTCATCTTCCTCGACCTCTCCTTCCCTGCCTGTCATTCCTGCCACGGTTGCGCTCAGGAGGAGCTTCCTCCTTCTGCTCTTTTTCCCCATTTGGAAGGACATTGCTCATGATTACCTGCCTCATTGGATGAAGATCATCTTTAAATGGGGAGTTTTCAACGTATTCAATGCTGTCTTCCAGTGAAGCCTCGACCATTATGCTGGGGATGGTAACTCTTCTTCCATTCATGGTAACATGGCCGTGCGTAATCAACTGCCTCGCCTGTTTAAGAGTTCTTGCAAGGTTCCTCCTGTAGACTATAGTCTGAAGTCGTCTTGCAAGGATTGCTTCAATATCAAGCGAGAGGACATCGTCCAAGGTTGCATTACCACCAAGAAGCTTGTATCTGTTAAGCCTTGCTATGAGGGCATCATACTGCTTCTGGGCATTTGGATCATTATTCCTAAGTTTGGCCTGAAGATCTCTAGCCTGGCTTCTGAAATTGTCAAGGAATGACTGCCCCTTCCAGAGTTCTCTCTTATTCTTCAGTCCGTATTTTTCAACGATAACTCTCTCAGAATCAATTCTGTCTTTTTCCCAAGGGTGTCTTGGTGTTGAATATGTCTTGTGCGGAAATTTAGGATCTCCCATTATTCATCACTCCTTCTTCCTCTGTACTCCTACCGTAAGACCTCTTCTTCCGTTGGACCTTGTTCTCTGGCCCCTTACTTTTTTACCCAGTTCATGTCTTATGCCACGGTATGACTTCATCTTCTTCATGAGGTTTATGTCGTCCTGAATTATTATGTCAAGATCATTGGAAACAAGATTAAGATCCTCACCGTTCACTGCATCTTTTCTGTGATTCTTGGCCCATACTGGAACTCCCTCATATTCCTTTGACTCCACATAATCCCTTATCCGGTCTGTCTCTTCTTCAGGCAGCTCCCCAATCTTTGTTTTACCATTGATATTGAGTTTTCTGGTGATAATCTGTGCCAGCCTTGGTCCAATCCCCTTTAGATCAGATAATGCCAGC
>JAJZKL010000076.1 GCA_021804185.1 Thermoplasmata archaeon
ACACCGCAATAGTCACTTCCAGGTGTTACCTGGATTCCCCTGACGAAAGTTATTTCATTTTACCAGAAAGTCAAGGAAAATCAGCATATCGAGAGAGGGGAACTGAAATGTTCCTCATAACAGTAAAAAAGCCGGATATGGTTGACGACATAATCTATTCACAGGCTCTGCGGTTAGAAAAAATGGTCTGCAATGTTTCCTCTGATTCAGGTTTCAAAGTGTTTGGAACACACATGATTGTAAATGGGAATATAGAAATCCTCATCGAGGTCGATGCGCAATATCTCCCGGCATTCAAGACACATATGGGTCCGCCCGTAATATCAGAAAACGCTCTGGATTTTCTGAAGAAATGGGAAAAGGATCCGAGAACTCTCAGGGGACCATACATTTCAGGAGACAGGCTCTATGTTGAGGTTGCAAATGAGGATCGTCATTTCCCGGAAGTTCTTATTTCAGGCCTTTCAAGAAAAAATATAGGCAAGCACCTCAATCCTTTGAAGGATTCAATAAAAATATCAAGAATAAATCATGGTGATGAACTGGAGATCCTTTCACTGTATTATGGCAGGAGAGTATGCAGATCACATGCCTCCTGAAAATATCTCAAGGACCTGAACATCATCATCGGGACTTATAATCTCATCCGATGTAAGGGGTTGACCTCCTCTTATGCATATGTATCTCTCTTCGCTCAACCCATTGGCTTTCATTATCGACCCCACTGTCTCTGGGTTTTGCAATTCAATCGTAACTGTATCCCTGCCCAGCACTCTTATCATTTAAACTCCCACAGCCCCGGGCAGATTCGAACTGCCGTCATCGGATCCAAAGTCCGGTATGCTTGGCCACTACACCACGGGGCTTTTTATCCAAAAATTTTCAGTCATTATTTAATTTATGCCTAACTTCTCAGCTAAAATTTTATGTTAAGTATCAATGAAGTGTTGTTGAATATCGAAGTTAAGAATAAACTGATGCAGGCGGGAAAGATTGGCAGGGATGCCCTGGAATACGGGAAATCACTGGCAGAACCGGGGGCTTATCTTCTTGATATAGCAGAGGGTATTGAGAAATTCATAACTGAACAGGGTGGAAAACCCTCTTTCCCTGTGAATTTAAGCATAAATAATGAGGCAGCACATTATACTCCATACCCGGGAGACAAAAAGAAGCTGTCAACTGGTGATTTGTTAAAAATTGATGTAGGTGCCCAGATAGACGGTTATCTATCTGACAATGCATCAACTGTTGAAGTGGGCAATACTGGCAAATATTCTGACCTCATTGACTCCACCAGAGAGGCTCTTAATCAGGCCATACGAAAACTTCGTCCTGGTATTGCGATCCGTGAGATTGGAAAGCAGATAGGCAGCGTTATAGAGTCCCATGGTTTCCATCCCGTTAAGAACCTGGGAGGGCATGGCATTAACAGATATGATCTGCACTCAGAGGTTTTCATTCCAAATTTTGACGATGGTAACGGAAAACAGCTAAAACCAGAAATAACAATAGCCATAGAACCATTTGCATCCACAGGCCCCGGTATGATCCACAACGGTGCTGGGGGTAACATATACATACTGGACAGCCCAAAGGTAAGAGAGGACGAGATCATATACAAAAATTTCAACACGGTTCCCTTCGCGGAGAGATGGCTGGCCAGAATAATGGATAATCATCAGAGATACCTTAAGGACATGATGCGAAGTCGGGAGGTAAGCCAGTTTCCAGTCCTGAAGGAGCACAGAGGCTCAATGATCGCTCAGTCAGAGCACACAATAATCATAGGCTCAGACGAAATTATCGTCACCACAGCCTGAGCCTGCTTTTTATCATGGATTTCACTGACTCCAGCGTATCCTCCAGGCTTTTGCTTGCGTCAATCATGCCTTCCCTGCATTCAGGCAGAGTAAGATAGGTGTTTCTTACATCCCTGAGGAATTCAAGTTCTTCAAATCCGGAAGCAGAGTCCATTCTCCTGGATATCCTGCTCATTGCTGTTTCAGGATCTATATCAAGATATATGCACATCTCCGGTTTCAGATGAATTACTCTGCTGACTTCCCTCATCCATTCAATGCCATCCTCATCAGATTCAAATTTTTTGCAAATTATTGATCCCTGATAGGCAAGAGAGGAATACAGGAAACGGTCACATACAACAGTTTTTCCTTCACTGACCCATTTGCCGATGACTTCTGAGTGTGTGATCCTGTCTGCAGTGAATTCGAAGAAAAGCCTCATGGACGAAATGTAATCCCTTTTTCCCTCAAGCTCGGCATCGCGATGAAAGTTTTCTGTAGGCTCCTTTGTCAGAATTGCGTCTATATTCTTTTCAACCAGAAACTGAGAAAGCCTTCTGGCTATGGAGGTTTTTCCTGACCCGTCTAGGCCTTCAAGGACGATAAAATGACCCGAATTCAATGCTGATTACCTCTTCAGCATGTTCAGGTTAACAATAAATCTTACAGGGACGGTACCGATTCCGCAATTTAGGGGAATGGATTGAGAATCTCTTTATCTTCATGAATTATTACCGGCAAACAGGAAATGTATGGGGAAGTTTTCGGTAAGGAGAGGTTTAGGGCCTCTTGTAAACACATATGTGAGAGTTGTTTCTATCACACAACTCATCAGAACTCTTGGTAGATCGGTAGTCTGGATTTTCGTCCCCATATATCTCAGTGAGGTAAGGGGAGTTCCATTTTTTGATGTTGGCCTTATATTTTTTGCAACTGCCATGCTCTCACTTCCATTTTCACTTTACGGAGGTAACCTGATAGACAAAGTTGGAAGGAGATTTGCAGCAATAATAACTCCGCCAATGATGGCAGTAATCCTCCTGATAGAGGGTATTGTTGTTGCAAGAAACCTGAGCATAATTATCCTAATTGCGACATTCCTCCTTTTCGAGCCCATAGCCAGTATTCAGGGCATAGTGGATAATGTAATCATAACTGAGGAAACTCCTGAGAGTCAGAGGAATGACGCCTTCAGCATCATAAGGATTGCTGCAAATATCGGTTTCTCCTTTGGTCCCGCCATTGGAGGATTCCTCTCGTACATAAATTTCTCCCTTGTTTTCTTCATTCCTATGTTCATAACAATTATTGAATGGTTCATCTTTGTAAAATACATAAGAAACAGGAAACAATTCACTGTTTCTCAGGAGCGCCGCCTTACAGAATTTCCAACAGGTGACAGACTCTTCCTCATCATATCCCTTATAATCGCAAGCTCGTTCTTTGTAGCAGGGCAGTGGGGCACAACGCTGACCCTCTTCTGGTCATCAGTGGACCATATCACGAACCGGGAAATTGGCCTGCTTTACACAGTCAATGGGATAATAGTTGTCCTGTTTCAGGTTCCTATCAACTGGCTTTTTGTTAAGGTCAGGGATCATATCAGGATAGCGGCAGGCGTAATGATCTATTCCATCTCATTCTTCCTTCTTATCTTCTCAAACAATTTCCTCTTCCTGGTATCCGATGTAATTCTCATAACCATGGCAGAGAATATCATATCTCCTGTTATTTACACAGTAATAGGAAAAATGGCTCCGGAAGGCAAGAAGGGCCAGTATTTCGGGGCCTTCCAGCTTATTGTAAGTTTCATTCAGCCGATTGCACCTGTTATGGGTACTTTCCTTCTGGGCCGTTTTCAGGGAGAAGACCTGTTCATGTGGACACCAATACTGGTAATTGGGATAGTCGTCACCATACTCACCCTGAAATTCGGAGCAGTCAAGCCTGTTAAGGCTGTGGCTGAAGAGACTCCTCTTTAATCTATAGAAGAGGATATTTTCCTGTCAGAGGTTCAAGCACTGATTCCTCGGCAGGCCCAATTCCAGCGCAGGTAAGGGTACCAGGAAAAACCTGGGTGAAGCCCGCATCGTTTATTGGTTCAGTGATTATTCCCTGAGATCTGGCTAAACCTATAAGCTGACGCAGCTGCTCTTCCCCGTCAACCTTTATGACAATTTTTTTCTGTCCCTCGCTGATCCACTCTTTAAAGAGTTTTTTCTCCGTTTTCTGGGCAGTGAGGGCACAAGAAACGGAAGCATGGGCGACCTGTGCTGCGATCTTTCCCTTACCCATGTCCAGATCCCGCCTGACAGCAATGACAAGTTTGACAGGCCCTACCATGGGACATCCTTCCTCTTCATCATGTAACCGATTATATTCACAGCCCTGTGCAGTGGAGGCGTGATTATAAGTATCGTAAGTATGCCAATTACATTTCCGTAATAGTTCATGAAAAATTGTCTGGCAAATAGGAACAGAAACAGGAATGAGACCAGCGCGAATGGCCACATGTCCAGCAGTGATCCTTTTCCACCTCTGGGGATGTTAATCCTTCTCTTTATGAACGAACCCAGAACATCACCGGTGAGGGAGCCGAATGACATGGCGAAAAGTGCCACAAGGATTCCTCCAATTGATGAACCATAAACTGGGTATGGGAGGACATCTGCAAGGTGGAAAATGGCAAAAAGGACAAGACCGGAGGCAACTCCTATGAGCGATCCTCCAAAATAGCCGCTCCATGTTTTACCATCTCCAAGTATTCTCTTTCCGTCTGGGAAATTCTTCCTGAAATCCATTGGGTAGTGCCCTCCAGTAACCACAGCGGAAGGGTTTGCGATGAATGCGGGGATAAACAGAATAAATGCGGACACTATAAGAAGTGGGTAATCAAGCATATTCTTCAACTGCCTTCAGTATATCTGCCTTCGTAATTATCCCTTTCACCTCTCCACCATCTACTATCAGGACACAGCTTGAAAACTTCAGAATCGGATAGACCATAGAAATAGGGGAATTTCGGTCAAGCTGAGGTGGAGTTGCCCCCATAACCTTCCTGACAATCATTGTTTTCAGGCTTTCAATAGTGGAACCCTTTAGAAGCATATCATTTATGTCTGATTCAGAGACCGAACCTATTAGCTTGCCATCCATGGTAAGGACTGGCAGCTGAGAAATTCCGTGGTTCCTCATCTTATCAAGTGCTGATATAATTGAATCTGATGGTGAGCATGTAATGAGATTTGTGCTCATTATCTTCTCAGCAACAAGATCAATTGTGTTAACCTTCTGGCTTGCCTTGTTAAGGTACTCAAATATTTTTCTCACCTTTTCGTAGGTCGGGTTGAGGTCTCCCTTCTCAAGTCTTGCGATATAGGACTGGCTAACACCACTCACATGAGCAAGGTCTTTCTGGCTTATTCCCAGTGTTTTTCGCATCTTTTTGAGTTCCTCTATTGAGGGGAGCATACTAAAGTTATTACTATGATTTATATAACATATTTCAGGTTATTACTGAAGATTCTATTTCCATTAGACATTCCAGTATGTAAATTTCTCCAACCATTTCCAGCTTGCGTCAATGTCAGAACTTCATCTGTTTACTTATTGTTTTGTTCAAATATCAACTATTTATACAATGCTAGAATTATGGAAAATTGCTTCGTGAAAATAGCTTTCTGATAGAGAATCGAAGGTTTATGGCCCCTGTGTTATCTATTCTGATTGCGGTTCTCATAGTTTATATATCATTTTACATAAGTGAGATAATTGTCTTCATAATACCTGTGGAGACTTTCTTTGTGTTTCACTATCTCCGGGTTTACAAGTTAACAACAAGGTTGCTTGCGGGAGTGGTCATATTTATCGTAGCAGGAATGGCATTTTCAGCCTTCTATGCTAATGACGCATATCATTCTCAGCCCACTTATAGCGAAACAGTAACACCCTACAATTTAACTTACGTCTCAAATGTAACCCCATTTTCACATTCAGGCCCAGGCCAGACTTATCTGTTTACAGTTAGGGTATATGACGGGAACTCTTCATATGCTCCAAATTACAACACTTCAGTGGTTAACGTGCTAGGGCCTAATAATTACGTGAAAACTATTGACTACAGTGAAATGAATGAGACAACTTATGCAAATCATTCTGCAAAGTTCACATTTACACTGTCAAATCTTAAGGCAGGGGTATATGATTACAACTATTCCGTGGTCTTAAATGGCACAAGAGTTAACATGTTCAGTGGAAACTATTTCAGTGGGCCGATTAATACTGGAGTCCCGGAGCTTTTTGTTGATGTAATTCCAACATATACAATTTCTTACCTTGTCTATTTTGAGCTCATATTCGCAGTTGGAGTATTCATTGGCAGGAGCATTGGCAACTCAAGGAGAAGACTTGAGCCGCCAAAGAATAAAAATCCA
>JAJZKL010000077.1 GCA_021804185.1 Thermoplasmata archaeon
CGTTAAGCCTTCATTCACTAGAATCCTGTTTGCCATTGCAAGTTTCTGTTTCATTTCCTGATTATTTTGCATATGCGAATAGGCATTGAAGTGTTAAAAAGTTTACTTAATCTTCACATTAAGGTGTTTAAACAATACGTAAGGGAACAATCCGATTAACCTATAAAATCTGGAATCAGATTTGAAGCGATGAAACTATCTGTTTCTCTGGAAGTACATAGGCATATTTCAGATCAAGATCAAAGAGTGTTACCTCATGGGAAATCTGTGACCTGTCCGCCACGCATTCAACAGGTATGAACACCCTGTAATTGTAAGAAAAAGCATCTACTACAGTTGCGCGTATACATCCTGAAGTGACCATTCCTGTAACAATAACGCTGGTAGCCTTGACATAATTTAAGATGGATACAAGAGAGGTCCCAAAGAATGCACTTGGCTTTGATTTTTCCAGGACAATTTCTCCCTTAACGGGAGTCAGGGCGGAATATATATGATTGTGCCCAGGCCTATCGGCCTCAGGAGTAGGATTGCTCTTATTGTTCCATGCACCGCGATAAAGCCTGTATTGCAGATCGTCCCCTGTCATGTCTCTGGTGAATACTACCTTCAAACCCTTTTCACGAAACAGATTTAGAAGGACATGTATGCTTTCGGCACATGGAATCCCTGTTCTGGAGAAACCGGTTCTGTAACCGTCAAGAACAAACCCATCGGTCATGTCCACTATGAGGAGAACTGGATTGGTTCCAAGATCTGGGGAGGATAGTGTTGTTTTTTCCCGATATTTTCCATAAGTTGCTTCTATGTCAGTCTCAGGTATGATTCCAGGTATATACATGTTCAGGTATATGTTTTAAGACAGATAAATAAGTTTATTGTTTTCATTTGTAAGACCAAAATCTATTTCGGTTTTACAAAATATCTTACCTCAAAGGTCTTGCATCCCTTTTCTGTTTTCCATGGACCATGAGGCATGTTCGGTGGCCTGCACGCATACATTCCGGCTGTAAACCTTTTGTTAAGAGTCAGATCAGTAAATTCCCCCTCAAGTATGTAGACCTCCTCCCAGAAATCATGCTTTTGAACACCAATTGGTGTAGTGTCGGTACCTGGTTCAAAAATCAGAAGCCTGGTAGCTGCCCCTGTCTCCCCGTCCTTAGAAAGGATCTTCTCATTCAATCCTTCAACCGGGCCAGCGCATCTTGTCGTCTGGACCAGGTTTGCATTAAAAAACTCCATCTCCTTTTTTGCCATTGAATCACCTGTATTTTCGTTGCATTATGATCTTACTATTTGCTCCCGTCAATATCGTAGCCATCCATGAATCGGTCAACCATTTCCATTGCGGATTGGTATCCGAAATTCCTGTAGGCATACATTCGTGAAACATAAGGAGCCCCTGCGTAGAACATCTCATACTGAAGATGCCTCCCAGCAAATTCCGTTCCAATAACATCCCAGACAAGTTTGAACAGCTTTACCCTCTCCAGCGTTCCGGCTCCTGAGGATCTTACATATTGGTTCAGATCCTTCATTGTTTCGGGGTTTAAGAGTTCATGGTAGGTCGAGGGAACTTGAAGAACGCCAGCCCCCGAGAGCTCTCTTAATATCCCGAGAGCCCGTGGATAAACTTCATTCTGCAGGCCCATGGGTCCATAAAGGAATCTGGGGTTAGGGACAAATGCGCCATGGCCATTCAGTGTACCTGTATGCTCGGATGCAACCGCCATACCCTCAACCATTGATGCCAGCGAAGCCAGTTCTCCAAGCCTCTCCAGTACACCAGGAATCCTGTCTGTTCCATTGAATTTTGCCACCTTGGATGCCAAACCAGCAATGAACCTCAGCTTTACGCCCAGCCTTATCTGTGCCTGATTGTTGCCATAAATATGCGCGGGCGTTTCAAAAAACTGAGACTGAAGGAGCTTGACATTCCGATAGACGAAAATATCCTTCCAGGGAATAAACACATCATCAAACACAACAAGAGCATCGCTTTCATCGAACCTTGTGGACATAGGGTAGTCAAATATGCCAGGCTTGCCAGACGCATAAGGGTACCTGCAGTAAAGTTTCAGCCCCCTTGCTCCGATTGGAACCACAAATGAGAGTGCATAATCCTCGTCCCCCTCAGATAATGGTGGTATGCAGCTTACAAAAAGAGCATCTGCAACTGCCGCTGCAGTTCCTAGCATCTGAGAGCCTCTCACTATTATTCCGTCAGCTTTCTCTTCCAGAAGAGAGACCTGAATATGCTTTGAATCAAGGTCGTGAGCCTTCTTGGACCTGTCAACCTGGGGTGGAATAATTGAATATGAATAGAAGAGGTCCTCATCAATCAATTTTCGGTAATGATTGATAACATTCTTTCCAAATTCTCTTTCATCGGAATTAAAAATCTCTGGATTTGAGGCAAAGCCGGCAAAGAATCCCCCCACATGATCTGGGCTTCTTCCAATAAAACCAGCGCTAAGTTCAGACCATTTCCGTATGGCTTCATGTCTAGTAAGCATTTCATCAAGGCTTCTCGGAATCATAAATACGGAATTCCCCGCGGTACCCCACTCAGTATGGAACTGCATTCCGTTTTCCGGCCGGTGACTGAAGTCATAAAGTTTTCCGATAGACTGGATTATTCCCTTAAAGTGTTCCGATTCATTGACGTTTTCTACGCGTTCGCCGTTAATATATACCTCTCTTGGACCGAGTGATCTTGAATATGCTTTGGAATCCCTCATTGCTGTTCCCCCCTTACTCTGTAATGGACACTCAATTTAAGATTGCTTTCATGGTTGGTGAGGGTTCCCCTGAATTCCTCTGAAAAACGGAATTTTCCGCCTATGATGGGAATTGTGCCAAGGAATATTACTGCATTTGCAGGCACCCTGCCAAGGCTTTTTTGCAACAGTCCAGCCAGTTTAAGTGGATGCGTAAGGTCAAGGCATTTACCAATCTGATAGGGAACCCATTTTCCAGATTCACTCACTTCAGAACTCAATTCTAAATGATCCCAGGCAAGAGCCAGTTCCTCAAGGGGGACGGCTGTTCTGGATATCGGCTTCTGGCAGGACGCCTTGCTCCTTGCTATGTTTTTCATCTCTATCTCCCTGTCAGTGTGGTCACTACCCAGGGAAATGAAGTACGATCCGCCCTTAACCAACAGGACCGGTTCGATTTCTCCAGATGTTTCTGTCCCGACAACGGATATCTCTTCAGACTGCGTTGCATTTTCAGAGGGTATTCTGTAGAAGGTTGGGATCTCATCTGGAATCGTTATACCCTGTTTCTGGAGTTCATCCAGATGTTCTTTCACTTTCTCTGTGTTGCTTCCAGTGAATCCAGCTATAATCAGTGTGTAATTGCTAAGAGATATTGTTTTCTCAGTTGACGGGATATTAAATTTCAGAGTATTCATTGCCACACCTCACCGGGTAGACCCAAACACTCTCCTGTAATAGATCATGGAGCTATTCTGGTTATGAACATAACAATGCTTGACCTCCCCAACTATCATCCGGTGATCTGCAATCTTAGATAATGTGTAAAGAGAGCATTCCAACCTGCCAATAGAATCCGGCAGATATGGAATCCCATAATCGGTTACGAGATGCGGAAAGGATTGAAACTTCTCTTCCCTGGCGTCTTCTGCGAATCCTCTGGCTTCCTTCTCCTGATCTCCACTCAACAGAGAAACTACAAATTTCCCTGAAGATTCTACAGCATTCAAAGTCTTGCTTCCCTCCATTATGAACACGGCGATAAGAGGTGGATTCATTGAGACGGTGGTAAAGGAATTCATTGTGGCACCAAATTCCCTGCCATCTTTCATCGCAGAAACAACAGTCACGCCTGTTGGATATCTTCTCAAAAGTTCCCTGTAAGTCTCCGCTGAGAATTCAGAACTCATTATTTGGACAGAACATAGAGACCTATAAAAATTTCCATAGTTTATCTATAGGGGGAGAATTAATAAATAAAGGGAACTTATTGGAGGAATTATGTCTCCAGTTAATACATTATATATCTAAACACGTTAAAATTTGAAACATTTGTGGAACCGGAAGATTAAGTTGACATTACGAATTCAGCATTATGAAATGATGTTATTCTATCTCCTTAAGCAGATAGACGAATAACGGTATATTTCTTCCGTAATGTACAAATATTGTAATATTAACCAAAAAACATAGATTTGATTCAAAAAAACTAAATATGTTCTTCTTCTTATTAACGAATGAATGGTTATTACAGGGACCTTAAGGATTATTTAACGGTTCTTAAGGAAAAGGGAATGCTTTATGAAATAAACAGGCCGGTAAAAAAAGAGACCGAACTGACCGCAATATCCCGCCTTCAGTATCGCGGGATGCCTGAGAACGAGAGAAAGGGGTTCCTTTTCAATAATGTTACAGACGCAAAGGGGAAAAAATTCGAAATACCAGTGGCAACAGGTATTTACGCATCCTCACTTGGGATGTACGCACTTGGGGTCAAGGCTGATGCGTCACGGGAATCCATTACAGAGAAATGGGAAAAGGCGCAGTTGCACCCAGTGAAAACAACCATGGTTGAAAAAGGAGAGGTGCAGTACAAGGTCATTAAGGGCGCCGAGCTGGACAAAGAGGGCAGCGGTCTCGATCTGCTGCCTATTCCGGCAGAACTGCCTGGATTCAGTGGACAGATAAGAACATCAACCCAGATTATAACGAGAGATCCGGACACTGGAATAAGGAACGTGGGCAACTACTCAGCCCACCTGTTTGGAAAAAGAAAAATGATGTGGGAGATAAATCGGGGAAATCAGGGAATCATTCACTGGAACAAATGGAAGAAACTTGGAAAACCAATGCCGGCTGCAATTGTCGTAGGCGGTCCCCCTTCGTATTTCTTTGTGGGTGCCGCAAAACTTCCCTATGGTGTCGATGAGTTTGATGTTGCAGGGGGGTTTTCTGGGGAAAGCGTTGAAATGGTAAAATGCAAGACCGTTGACATGGAGGTCCCTGCAAATGCTGATATAGTTGTAGAAGGGCTCATATCTACTGAATATATGGAACCTGGCAATGCGTTCGGGGAATATACTGGGTATATGGCCACTGATGTATGGCTGAGGCCTGTCATTGATGTAACTGCTCTTACAATGAGGAAAGACCCGATATTTGTGCATATAATGAGCCAGTTTCCTCCAAGTGAGAGCAGCAAGGTTCGTCAGGTATCATCAGAAAATGTCTATCTGAATTTTCTGAAGCATGATGCAAAGGTACCGGGAGTGCTGGATGTAGCTTGGCATGAGATGAGCCAGGCGCAGTGGTGCGTTATAAAGATCAAGAAGGTGAACAAATCTCATCCATGGCAGGTACTTAACTTTGCAGCCGCTTATGACCTCCGCTGGGGAAAATTCTTCATAGTGGTGGATGAGGATATAGACATACGTTCAATGGATTCTGTTATATGGGCAATGAGCTGGAGAGTTCAGCCAGCAAGGGATATAAGGATCATAAACGGAAAGATGCCTGGTCTAGACCCATCTGCATACAGTCCCGGCGCATCACATGAGGAGAAGGAATTCCCTGGGGGTGTGGGGAGTTCAGGTATGTTAATTGATGCCACAATAAAATACCCATACCCTCCAACCTCACTCCCAAGAAAGGAATACATGGAGAATGCACTGAAAATCTGGAAGGAACTCAAAATGCCAGAGCTTCACCTCACAGATCCATGGTACGGATATGAGCTTGGCTACTGGCCAGAAGAGTTCAGAAAGGATGCGGAGGATATTGTTAATGGGGACCATTACAAGATCGGGGAGAGATTGGGAAAACTGAGGCAAAAGGCATAAGCCTCTTTTTGTTCATCATCCATGTCAGAAAACCTTGGAAAAAGTCTCCCTAACTCAATTTATTCCATGTTAAGAAAGGATAACAGGAGCAGAGAAAATTCAGTAATATTTATTCTTACCATGGACAGTAAGGGATACCCTCATGTCGCCATGCTATCTCCTTATCAGGTCTGTGCAGCAGATGACAGTTCATTTGTATTTTCAATCTACACAACATCCAGTTCCTGCAATAATCTGAAGGGGGATGGGCGTTCTACACTTATCATTCAGGCCGACGAAGGGGTATATTATATAAAATCCAAAACCTCTCCGTTGGATCCCAATCCAGAAAATAGGATAAATGGGTATACAATTTTCAGGTCATCCGATCTCTCCAGACAAATAAT
>JAJZKL010000078.1 GCA_021804185.1 Thermoplasmata archaeon
CTCTGCATCCCCATCATGAAGGGTACAATCATTGCTTAAAAGCTGATGCTCATCACTGGCATATATTGGCATATCTATTTTTGATATGTATGTCGGATTTATAATCTTTCTTTAGGCAGAAAAAAAATTCAATGAATCTGTCAAGATGATTACCCCTTAATAATTCCGGGAAGCAATTTCCTGAAAAATCCAATATCTTTAAGATTCATTGACTTAAATGTCACAAGCGCGAACCCAAAGAGCGTAAGTGCAGGAAGAAAATTCCTTGAGAGTGCCATCATTACACCCAATGCAAGGCCAAGGCTTGCCACAGCAAATTCAAAAACAAGCAGCGGGATATCCACCTTGTCTCTTATCTTCATGGCCTCTGCTTCCTTCTCTTCTGCACCCATTTTAGGGGTTCTGTAGAAATATCCGGACTTTCCAAGCAATCCGCTCATGAATCCATAAGCTCCCAGCACAACAGTACAGGCACCTATATACGATAGCGCAGGAAGAAGTATTAGATCCTTTGGCTTGAATAGCCCTTCGAAATAAAGGGCATATGCACCAGCCACAAAGAAAGGTATTGATGGCGTAAACAGAAATATCGAATAGAATGGGCCACCCAGATCAAACGGCAAACCAAGCAGGAAAGCCCAGAAAGTAAACACAGACGATAATATGTTGACGATGATCCATGAGATGTTTGAAAAAGGAAGGAGGAGAAGAAGCATTATTCCTGCCTTCTCAGAATAGGACATCTTCCTGCTTTTGAAAATGTTCATCCAGTGTTTTCTGACTATGAGGCCCCAACCCTGAGAGACTCTAAGGCTCTGCTTTTTCCATATCTCCAGATCGAAAGGGGCCTCGCTGAGTATCTTTGAATAACTGAGATATGTTCCCTTTTTACCATTAACATTGAGAAGAACAGTGATCTCTGTATCTTCTGTAATGGATTCCAGATTATATTCCATTACATGATCAAGGTCAGATCTCCTGATCAGGGTAAAACCGCCCTGTATTGAGAATGGTTTCCTGAGAAATGCAGACCCCTTTTTAATTGAAGTGTCCATGAGGTCCTGTGACAATGCAAACAGCCGAGTTATGAAATTATATGACCTGTTATAATATCCAACCCTGAACTGGACAAAAGAGAGCTTCGGGTTTCTTTCCAGTGCTCTAATTCCGTCTGATATTGTTTCAGGCTTAAGCACAGAGTCGGCATCCAGCAGAAGAACAAGATCATTTCTCACAAGATGCATTGCATTCTTCAACGCACCTATCTTGAATCCCGTACGGCCGGTTCTTCTTGATATGCTTATTTTCAGCCCTCTGGCAGAAAGTTCCTGAGCCTTTCTGTCAAGTATGCCAACTGTTTCATCGTTTGAATCGTCTGCAACCACAACCTGAATCCTGTCAAGTGGATAATCCACCTTCATGATTGCTTCCAGAGAGTTTTCTATGACCAATTTCTCATTGTAGGATGCATAAAGTAATGTAATCGGAGGATACTCCCTAGGCTTCCCGGGTGAAAATATCTCATTGCTTCTGTGCTCCTTAATTGAGAATATTGCCAGGATAAGCCAGTATATTGCCGTGGCAAACACAGGAAGCTCGAACGAAATGCTAAGAATAAGAGCAAATTCCTCCATACCCAACATAATTACACTTAAATAGTTCTTTCTGTGAAAATATGCTATTGTTATTTTAAACTTACTGCAGAATCTATCCGAAGAATTTCTGATGTTATGAAAGACATTGAAATCTGAATCTATGAGTTGAGAAAATGCCAGTTCAAAGGCTCAATCTTCCTTTATCACCTCCCTAATATCATCGTAACTGCTTTCCTCTTCTCCCCTGAAAGTATTCGAAATTGCTTTTGGCGAAAAAGATTTGATTATGCTGATAAGACCACCAAAGGTTATTTCGCCCATAACAATTGATACGAGAAAATACAGAATTATTGAGGCAAGAGTAATTGGAATTAGGACAAAGATATCCCGGACATTGATTGTGCGGGAAAGCACATACAGAAATGCTCCCTGAACCGCTACAGCTGGAAGCTGGCGAAGAATTGAGAAGTTAAAGCCTATGGATTCTATCCGAGAGACCCTGTATCTGTACATTACAGTGGATGTGATTCCTGTAAGGACAGCGGCAAAGGCTGCTCCTGAAGGGCCGAAAAGATATCCAAGCCTTCCTGGAATATGGATGGGTACCAGCAGGACAATAAGAATAATATTTACCATCACCACAATAATGTCTATTTTTGCTATTGTCCTGAGCATTGATCTACTGGCTATGGAGCTAGAATAAGGAGAATTGATAGCCGATATGTAAGTCCTGATTGCTAGAAATGAAAGTATTGGGTAAAATACAAAGTATGCTGCACTGAAAAGGTTAAGAACATAAGCTGACAGAACAATAATTGGTACTGCAATAGGGAGGATAAACAGGGAAATTTTGCGTTCGAACTCAAATATGTTTTCATTATGGGTATTCTTGGAGAAGTTCTTCATTCTGACAAGAAGAGGGAGAAAGAATGCACTCATGGAACTGCTAAGTGACGTTATTATAACAGCAATGGTCTGGCCAGTGTAAAACGCGCCTGTTGGAATTGCGCCCCAGAAGAACTGAATGACCACTTTGTCTATATTTCCATTGAATGTAGAAACAGTGGTAACCAGCATAAGAGGAAGTGCAAGAAACGTATAGGAACGTATCATTTTCCTGGTAGGGCGTTTTATAACCCAGGGCCTTCCAAGCGAAAAACTGACGATGAAATAAATGGTATAGGTTAAGCTGTAGGTTGATGCAAGAGCTATTGCTGCGTATTCAGTGAGAAATGGAGATAGACGAAAATGGAGGATTACAGCAAGGATTATGAATATAGAGTTCCTGAGAACAGCTTCAATGAGTGGGGGAAGAGCAAACCTTACTGATTTCAGCTTGGCATTGAAGTATGTTCTGGAAAATGAGGAAAAAGATTGGAAGAAATAATATGGAATCAGAGCAAGGGCAACATAATACTCTATTGGAGATTCAAAACCTTTGTGGAGTACGTCAACCCATACCAGAAGTGTTCCTACGACAAGAGCGATGAATATGAATCCTAAGACAAGCTTGATGAAAAGAAATGTCCCATTGCATAGGCCAATATCCTCCCCTTCGGATACCTTAATTGAATGTGCTGTAGAATAACCAAGGTCCCCAAATATTGAAAGTATGCCAACAAATCCAATTCCGAATGAAACGAATCCCCAGTCAGTTGGCCCGATATATTTAATGACGAACAGCAACCCCACATAACCGATCAGAGCACTGACAACATTCTGAATGAGGACTATTGGAGATCTTGATCTGAACAACAGAACCCGATCCTAATCCATTATAATAAATAAATTGGGGAGGTATTAATGGGCTTGCTCCTCTGTAAGATGGGCTGAAGCATGTGAAGCTTTGCAGGCATTGAAGCCCTCAGCGGCCTTCTTTTCAACCATGGATAGTTTCTCTAAAAGGAGATCTTTCTCTTCCCCTGAAAGGATATCCAGTGTCTCATCAACATATCTCTGATGGACCTCCTTAACTGCATTATAGAGGCTGGTACCATCCTGTGTTGATTCGATGGTAACAACCCTCCTGTCGTTGGAGCTTCTCACCCTCCTAACAAGATTCTTTGCTTCCAGCCTGTCCACCAAACTTGTAACCCATCCCTGAGTGATCATATTAAGATCTGCAATCCTTATCATGGGCAGGCTTCCGTAAGTATTCAGGGTCCTCAAAACCTTGAATTCCATAATGCTCACGCCGGAATCTGATAGCCGGCTCTCACCAATCTTGCTCCAGTATGTGTGTATTGAGTTTATTGCCTTCCAGATCTTAAGACTCTTTGTATCTGTTTCTTTCATTTTTTCACCTCATTTGTGTTTCTGACAATTGACTTAGCTTTCTCCGGGTATCCTTTGTTCACAGAGTCATCTGAAATATTGATCCCTTCAGATGATTTATCCGTCTCCTTCCCGACATAATCTGCGTCTGCATGTGCATATTTTTTCCCACGAAGGGCTGAGACCAATGCTGCAATGAACGAGATAGCTATTCCCACATAAAATGCGACATGAAGGGAATTTATAAATGCAGGTGCAAGGGCATTGGGGAACCAGCTGTGACCAGTGATTACTGTGTATGCGCCAGCAGACTTGAGCCCTGAAATGAGCGATGATGAAGTTATCAGAGATGTCATTGGATTGAGGCCAAGGAATGCCGAAAAGAGTGCAACAGTTGGCGGTGTTGAGTGGAATATTGTATCCAGGGATGAACTAAGGGAAGATGGCAAAGACAGTTTCGAAACCGCAGATGAAAGCGAACCGGGAAGATCAGCGTGCAAATTTAACAGCACAATTGTAAAGAACATTCCAAGGCTGGCTGTCATTCCTGCATTCATGAGTGTTGATCGCATTCCAGATGCAGAACCCCTAGCATCTGATGGCACTGAATTCATGATTGCAGCGGTATTCGGAGAAGCAAACATTCCGTTTCCTATACCCATGAAGAAAAGAGCCAGAGCGAATTCCGGATATGAGAAATTGAATGGCATTATTGCTAGCACAATGAACATGGAACCAACAATTACCATACCTGCCGTTGCAAGTGTCCTCGCTCCGTATTTGTCTGATATAATCCCTGAGATTGGCCCCATGACAAGGAACCCCATGGTCATTGGAACCATGAATATGCCTGCCCATAGTGGAGTAACACTGTAGGCGTATCCATGCAGAGGAAGGTAGATTCCCTGCAGAAGGATGATAAGCATAAGCATAACCCCACCTCTGCCTATTGCGCTGAGAAGTGAGGCAAAATTGCCGGCAGCAAATGCCCTTATCTTGAATAGTTCCATCCGAAACATGGGTTGCTTAACCTTTGTCTCAACCCAGGGGAACAGAGCTATCAGGACAAGGCCGATCACAAGTGCTGCTATGACAAGGGGATCACCCCATCCCATTGTTGACCCATTATAAGGAAGCAACCCGTATGTAACCCCTATCAGAAGGATTGTTAGCCCACCTGCAAAGGTGATATTCCCAACATAATCTATCTTCTGGCCTTTCAGCTTGATTGATGTATCCTTAAGCTTGAAGAGTGACCAAACAGTACCAAGAACTCCTACAGGAACACTGACCAGGAATACAAGCCTCCAGTCTATGACTGATAAAATTCCCCCCAATATAAGACCAACAAAGGAGCCGGCAAGTGCTGCAACTGCATTTATTCCCAGTGCTTTTCCGCGCTCATTCAGGGGAAATGCGTCAGTGAGAATGGCTGCGCTGTTGGAGAACAGGAATGCAGCCCCAACTCCCTGCACAAGCCTGAAGGCAACAAGAAACTGAGCTGCTCTCGCCCCCGTTCCCGGAGTCAGGAAAAGCATCACAGAACCAAATGTGAATATCGCAAAACCGAGATTGAAAAGCCGCACCCTGCCGTAAATATCAGAAAGCCGGCCAAAAGTAACCAGCAATGTTGCCGTTACAATGTTGAAACCCATCAGTATCCATAGCAGATAGATGATGTTTCCCGCATGGAATGGACTGAGACTGATGCCCTTAAAAATCGCCGGAAGTGATATCAGCGTAATAGTTCCATTGACAGTAGCCATCAGAGTGCCGATGGTAGTATTGGAAAGTGCCACCCATTTGTATTCTACCATGAGACCTTTAATGGCTTGATGATATTAATACTTTAGTAGTAAACAATATAATGATTTATCATATAGTGCTTTAGAATTTTCCAATTATTATTAAAAACAGGCTATTCCCTGATCCTCCTTTCCAGTATCCTGTTTATGCCGTCACCTGTAAACTTTTCATTTTCGCTTGCCTTAACAAGATCCTCAATTTCCTTGTTCTTGACTGCTGCCTCCAGGCTGTTGCGAATAACTCTGGAAAAATCAATTCCGTAGTCTTGAACTCTTTCCCATAGGTCAGCGTCTATCTTAGCCGAAATTTTTATCTTCTGTGGCATGAGCACCCCGATAACAATGCCCTATCACTAGCATTAGATAAACTTTCCATATTTTCCAACAACAGGAAAAAATTCCATCAGACTCTCCTGAAATGAATGAACTTTAAACCAAGCTTTCTTGCCAGTTCTCCTTCTATGTCATCCCTGTCCCCGGCTAAAACAGAGGAATCAAGATCTATTCCATGATCTCTCTCAGATAGACATTTACA
>JAJZKL010000079.1 GCA_021804185.1 Thermoplasmata archaeon
CATGGTCAGGAATCCGAGAGTCATTGGAATCATGTAGATTCCGGCCCAGAAGGGTGTGGATGCAAAGGAGTAACCGTGCAGTGGAAGCCATACACCCTGGAGAAGGATAATCAGCATGAACATTACTCCTCCCCGGCCCAGCGAAGAAAGAAGTGATGCCAGGTTACCGAAGGCAAAAGCCCTGATCCTGAAAAGGGAGAGCTTGAACATGGGCTGTTTTACCCTTGTTTCGACAAATGGGAATGCGACCAGGAGTGCTGCCCCTACAGACAGTCCTGCTATGACAAACGGGTTGGTCCAGCCCATCACGTCCCTTCCGTATGGAAGGAGTGCATAGGTCAATGCAAGAAGAAATATTGTGATGCCACCACCGAAAACGATGTTGCCGACATAATCTATTTTCTGACTCCTGTCCCTTACTGAGTTGTCCTTCAGTTTTGTCAGTGACCATACTGTTCCCACAATGCCTATTGGAACGCTTACCAGGAAAACGAGCCTCCAGTTGATGACAGCCAGAACCCCTCCCAGGATCAGCCCTATAAATGATCCGCCCAGTGCAGCTACCTGGTTCAGGCCCAGAGCTTTTCCTCTCTCATGAATGGGAAAAGCGTCCGTAAGGATAGCTGTGCTGTTGGCAAACAGGAAAGCCCCGCCCAGTCCCTGAATCAGCCTGAAAATTATGAGTTCCAATGCACCGGTTGTTCCCTTTCCCGGAGTTAGAAAAAGGAGTATTGAACCTGCCGTGAAAATTACAAAACCAAGGTTGAAAAGCCTTGTTCTGCCATAAATGTCTGATAACCTTCCGATGGTGAGCAGTATTACTGCAGTGATTATGTTATACCCCATTATCATCCATATGAGGTAAAGGAAAGCCCCTGGAGCAAATGGATTGAGATCAATTCCGCCCTTTCCCAGAATCGCCGGTAAAGATATCAGGATTATTGTTCCATTTATGGCCGCCATCAGCACACCAATTGTTGTGTTGGAAAGCGCCACCCATTTGTAATGGACCATGACTGTCAATCACTAAATAATTCAACCTATAAAGTATTTACCGAAACAGAAAATTTTCTTCACGGATGCTTAAAAATAAGGGTTCTATCTCAGTGTAGCCATTGCCTTTGAGATGTCCTTGACTTCCATCTCGGTTGTTATAAGAGGTATACCCTCAATTTCAGCCAGCTTGATGGCCAGTTAATCAATCCTGTCAGGCTTTATATATACCACGGCAGCGGGTTTCAAGGGATGCACCCGGATAGCAATCATGGGACTCCTGCCCATTTTGACCTCCGTAAAGAATATCACTCTCTGGCTTGACCATCCGTAGAGTTTGTTATATTCCGAATATGAAAATGAGAGTATGCCCTTGATTCCATCCACAATTGTATATCCCCGGATATACCTGTTCAGGCCCACAACCGAGCAGTTTGTGCCCTTGATGAGCCTTATGACACGTTCAAGCGATACATCATGATTGTAGTCACCGAGATCCAGCAGGGCATCCGAAGGGACCCCGCTGTTATATCTCCGCAATATGAGGCCCCCTCTGTGCCTGTCTATCTCAATCAATGCGAGAACTATCTTCCTGATTGAAGTGACACCCGGAGATTTCCTCCTGCCCGATTCATAATCACTTATGACTGATGGGGATATCCCAAGATATTTTGACAAATCAAGCTGGGATACATTGAACTCTTCCCTCCATTTCCTTATTGTTTCCCCGGGATTTTCCGATATGGTTATCTCACCGGCAATTTTTTCATGAAGTTCCACGGTTGAGTAGATATGGATGGGATAAAAATATGTTGCATTGAACATATTTTGTCCTGCAAATACCCGCCATAAAATGAGGTTTGTTTTCCGGCTTCACCGTCATTTGTTCTTATATCTTTCAAGATCACACAGAACAGGCATGGAAAATTACTTTTTCAATGATTCAATTGGGAAGGAGTGCCGCCTAGAACTAAAGGGAAGCCATGGTACCTGTACGCAATAGTTGCCTTTGTGCTCCTGATCCTTATCCTTACAGTATATGCAGGAACCTGGCCACCATTCTCTGTCGTGGAATCCGAAAGCATGGAACATCGTTCTTCCTGGACTCCCGGGGTGATCAACACTGGAGATATTGTATTCGTTAAAAAGGTCCAAGACCCGGTGAAGAATGTCATAACGTATGTTGTGGGCAGGACTGGAAACCTTTCAAAGAACTACGGGGAATACGGGGATGTGATACTGTACCACGCCCCCAATGGCCTGACGATCATACACAGGGCAATTTTTTACCTTCAATGGAAGGACGGGAATCCCATAGTGGATGGATACGATGGACAGTCGTGGATACATATAACCAAAAATTATATCCTCATTGACAGTGTTGGATACAGTTCCAGGAATCTTGTAGTTTACCTGAGCAGTATTGAGAACGAAAGCGGATTTATAACCCTGGGCGATTACAATCTTGCCCACTTTGGAATTTATGTGCCAAGCCTGAATGCCTACAGGGCTGTGGACCAGGACCCGCTGGTTTTTGGATTCCCGCCTGTAAAGCCATCCCAGGTGGAGGGAATTGCATTCGGGCAGATACCATGGTTCGGATTGATCAAGCTCAACATTATGCGGCTTTACGGGCAGTGGCCTGATTACAACGAGGTACCAAGGTATGCCTACGACTATCTTTTGATCTCACTTGCAGGAATTTTCACAGCAGTTTTCTTCCCGTACGGCAAAGTGATCAGGAAAAGGAAAAAATGAATTAGGAGTTATACTCTGCATGGTGATCAGAAATGTTGTTGAGTGATATTGCCATTGCAATTTCCGTTGTTGCCATAGCCGGATGGGTATATATGATTTTTAAACTAAAATCCCTGAGACAGTCAGGCCAGGAGTCGGAGAAGGATTCTGAGTCCACCATGAAAGCTGCACTGGAGGAATACAACAGGTTTCTTTCACAGATAAAAAGGAACCTGGATCTCTTGAACACCAGGGTTGGAATCAAGCTGGAGGTAAAGCCGCTTAACCTTGAGGTTGTGAACAGGATCGGAAACCCGCAGGATCATGAAGTCGAGAAGCAGGAACAGAAATGATCATGGGATTATCTTGTCAATATACCAGTTTGCATCGAACTTGATCAGGTCGTCGAACCCCTGACCTGTCCCAAGGAAGAGTACAGGTTTCTTCAGCTGGTGAACTATCGTCAGGACAGCACCTCCCCTCGCATCAGTATCCAGCTTGGTGAGAACGACTGAATCAAACTTGATCTCGTTCATGAAGACCTCGGCCTGGTTGTAGGCATCCTGCCCGATCATGGAATCCAGTACCATTACGGTGAGATCTGGCTTTGCAACCCTCTTTATCTTTTTCATCTCGTCTATAAGATTCTTGTTTGTCTGCATCCGTCCAGCACTGTCCACAAGAACGTAGTCTATATCCCTTGCCTTTGCATGCTCGATGGCATCGAAGGCGACCGCTGATGGATCGCTTCCCGCCGTATGCTTGATTACATTCACTCCTAGATTTGAGCCAAGTATGGAAATCTGCTCTATTGCTCCCGCCCTGAATGTATCGGATGCTGCCAGCACCACCCTCCTGCCATTTTTCCTGAGGTAGTTGGCAACCTTGGAAATGGTGGTTGTCTTGCCGGTTCCGTTAATTCCGAGAAACAGGATTACGTATGGCTTCTTTGAAACGTTCAGGATGTCATCGGCCGGAGGGATTTCGCCAAGAACCTCGTTGATGGTCTCCTTCAGGTATTCCTTCACGAGTTCCATTTCTATCTTTCTTCCGGATTTGACAATCTTCCTGTCAAGCCTCTGCGTGATGTTCTGCGCAGTATCATAGTCCACATCG
Source organism: Thermoplasmata archaeon (assembly GCA_021804185.1). The sequence goes on from JAJZKL010000079.1 coordinate 3,847, forward strand.
GCCTCCAGCAGTATATTGGTGATGGTGCTCTCCACCTCATCCCTGCGTATTATTTCACTGCCTGCAGGTAACTTTTTGAAGAGATTGCTGAATTTATTTTTGATTCCTTCGAACATCCCTGTTTTCCCCGCTCTGGCTCTGTGCTGCAGCCAGTATTGTATCATAACGCCTTGAAATCTCTTCCCTCTGGCCGTTTAGACTGGATATTGATGTCTCAACCTCTTTCATGTTTTCCTCAAGCCTTGCCCTTGCAGCAGCCGGGTCCTCATGTATGAAGATATCGGAGCCAATGGGCACAAGAAGCTTGCCGTCCATTTTCAGAGTTGCCTCCATAAAGATGCCTGCCCCTATTGCAACCCGGGTTTCCTTTGAGGATGCAAGACTGGTGTCAGTGAGTGCGAGGTGAGCCTTCCTGAGCTCCTCAAGACCCCTGATGAGTGTATTGACCTGTCCGTCTATTGATTCAATGAGCGATCTTAGATAATTCAGTTCTTCAGTTACGTTAATTCTTGATTCATTTTCCATTTTCCTTACCCTTGAAAATTCTTCTGCTCTCCCTGAGAGCTTCCAGTACTGGCATGGGCTCACCGGATAAATAGCTTATGAGCGCGCCTCCTCCGGTGGATGCGTGGTCGATCCTCCTCATGAGGCCAAGGTGCTCCAGTGCACTCAAAGTGTGTCCTCCACCTGCGATTTTCAAGGCATCTGATGATGCAAGTGCAGTGATCACTTCCCTGGTGCCCACAGAATATTCAGGTATCTCGTATATTCCCATTGGCCCATTCATGAAAATAGCGCCTGCTGATTCAATGATTTCTGAATACTGGGCAATAGTGTCCAGCCCAATATCTGCAATGACTTCATCATCCGGAATCTTTTCAGACATGGACACCCTTCTACCGGAAGGGCTCAGGACAGCATCCTTTGGCATGATGATCTTCCCGGGGTGATCCATCAGGATCTTCCTGCATATCTCCAGCAGGTTTTCATGGTTCCTGTTATTCTTAATGATGAATTCCCTGTTCTTTTTACCTATATCCTTACCTGATGCCCAGAGGAAAATATTTCCCACAACTCCACCGGTTATTATACCTGTGACGGTGCCAAGATCCAGGAAACTTTTTGAAACCTTTATGGAGTCATCAATCTTTGATCCGGCAAGAACAGCTATCTTCGGAGTCTCATTTCCAAAGCGGAACCGGTCCAGCATCATGACCTCCTTTTCCACAAGTTTCCCTGCAATATTCGGCTTGATCCGGTGGAACCCAACAAGGCTTGTCTGAGACCTGTGGATTGCCGGGAATGCATCAATGACGAAGTAGTCAAACAGGGGCTCAAGTCTTCTCACAAAATTAGACTGCTCCATTCTCTCAATGTCATCTCCCGGGATGTCTGTCTCCTCGGAATAGAAACGGGAGTTTTCCAGCATGATTATTTCACCTTCTGACATTGAAGATATGGCCTTTCTGGCAGAAGAGCTGAATAATTCATCATTGAATGTTATCTTTCTCCCTATAATCCTCTGCAGCTGTCTTGAATGCTGCTCGAGTGATGTGAAGTCATCCTTCCCTGGCCTGCTTTGATGACCAACCAGGACAACTTTTGAATGCCTCAGCATGCTTATTGTCTCGGTATGGGAAAGGAACCTGGACACACCTATAATCTCATTTGTAATTGGATTTATGGGGGAGTTTATGTCAAGTCTCAGGTATACGGTTTTCTCTTCCAGATCAAAATCATCCATCGTAAAAAAGTCCGGAGCCGGTTTGGCCATGTCCAGTAATCTGACAGACTGCATATATTGATTTCGCAGCTTCAAAGAAATGAGGGAAAATAATAAACCACCTGAAGATTATGGTCTGTGCCCAAATGTGTTATCACCGCTGCGGGGCTTGGAAAAAGATCCGGCCTTGACGGGAAGTTCAGGAAGGAGATGCTTCCGGTTTATGATTTTCGTGATGGAAGGATAGTACTGAGACCCATAGTTGACTGTATCATAACCCATCTCATGAATTCAGGCATTGAACATTTCGTAGTTGTTCTTGATCCTGGTGATTCTTTTACGGAAAACTATCTTTCATCTGAATTCACGAACATTGAATTTGTATATCAGGAAAAAAAGGCCGGTTTTGGAGATGCTGTTGCCAGAACAGAAAAGAAACTCGGGAAAGAACCGTTTCTACTCAACGCAGGCGACGGACTTGTACTTGACATGGATTTCCTGGATTTTTTTGTGAAACAGGTCTCGCTTGATCCGGGGTCAAACCACCTCTGCCTCATGAGGGTGGAGGACCCACAGCATTACGGAACTGCTGATTGCGTTGTGTCAGGGGATCATGTGGAGGTCAATTCG
>JAJZKL010000080.1 GCA_021804185.1 Thermoplasmata archaeon
TGCTGTCAGAAATACCTAAGATAACCATTGCAGAGATGAAGGGTTATACCCTCGGCGGAGGATTTGAGCTTTCCATATGGTGTGACCTCCGTGTCATCACGCCTGACTGCAAATTCGGTTTTCCGGAGGTAACCCTCGGGCTTATCCCTGGATGGGGTGGATCCCAGAGACTCAGGAAGCTGCTTGGAGCCTCAAGGGCAATGCAGATAATCCTGACAGGTGAAAGGCTTGAGGGTAAGTACGCTCTGGAGGCAGGCCTCGCCTGGAAAATGTTCCCCGCTGATCAGATAATGGAAGAGACAGATAAGATTGCCAGGGACCTTGCATTGAGGGTTGCACCCATTTCTGCAGCAGTTGCAAAGAGGCTGATAAACAAAGGGAGTGATGTCCCGGAGGATAACGGCCTGGAGATGGAGGCGATGTCCATGGGCCTTCTTTACGGAACAGAAGACATAAAGGAGGGCATCACTGCGTTTCTGCAGAAGAGAAAGCCGGAATACAAAGGCAGATAAGACTATTGGAGTATCTGCCTGAGGGCCCTCAAAGCATTTTCGTACAAAACTGCTTCAGCATGAGGGCCAAGCATCTCCCTAAGTTGAGATAGCTTTCCAACATTTTCAAATCCCTTTGGTGTTGATTCAATTCCAAGAAAGTCAGAGCCTATTGCCACATGTTCCCATCCGAAATTCTCCCCAACATAGGTGGCATGTTTTACCATCCTTTCTATAGATGGCTCCCGCCCAAGAGTTTGAGGTATTGCTGTAATTCCGATGAGGCCACCGGTGGAACATATTGCATCTATGCTCTGATCATCAATGTTCCTCACATGGGGATCTAATGGACTTACATTACCATGGGAGAATAATACTGGCCTCGACGATATGGAACAGGTATCCAGTATGGTCTTTTTGCTTGAATGGGCAAGATCAACTGCAATGCCTAGCCTGTTGCAGTCGTCAACAAGTTTCTCCCCTGATCCTGTCAGGCCATAATCCTTCTTCGAGTGACAGGAGGATGCAAACTTCGTGTCATAATTCCATGTGAGTCCACAGGACCTGACTCCAAGGGTGTGAAGCATATCAATATCTGAATTTGCGATAAGTGAATCAGTCCCCTCCAGCGCAAACAGAATGTTGATCCCGGGGTTCTCCAGATTTGCCCTGGATGTGACATGACCCAGGGACTCGTCCCTGCACATTTTCCTGTAGAAAAGGATCTGGTTGAGAAGCATATCCCTGGAGGGAGTTGTAACCATGGAAGCATCTCCCTGCTGTCCAGTGACTAACGGAATGTGCGGGAAAATTGAACCGAAAATGACGCAACTTTCCAGGTCTCTAAGCATTGAAATGTTAGACTGTTCTGCCTTCTGGAAGACATCCATCCTCATGGATGAGAATGCGAGGTCCTGATGCATATCCACTAGCCTCATAAGTACCATTAAGTTGTGGAAGCCCTATATAATTTCCCTTACGCCAAATTTGAGGCGATAAGTTCTGAGATTTCAATGACATTGCTGTTCTTATTCAGGTTCGCAAAGCATATTGGGCAGGCTGTAACTATTCTATCGGCGCCCAGGGACTGCAGATCCTTGAATCTCCTATCAGATACTTTCTTTGTAAGATCCGGAAAGAGAAGTTCTGTTGGGCCTCCGCAGCACATGGTTTTTTTGCCGCTTCTTTTTGAGAGGCGCATAATGAAATTCTTTTCGATAATCTCCTTTGGAGTGTTTTTCTGAGGGTTTCTGAGTACAAGATGGCATGGCTCATGGAATGCCACTTTCATGCTATTTTTATTCAATGATATGTCCTTTATGAGATCCAGGTAATAGATAATCTCAAGATCGAATCCAGGAATTATCCTGGGATAGATATTGACCATAAGATCGTATGTGTGTGGATCTATGACTATTATCTTCTTCCCTGTTTTCTTCAGAATATCATATACTCTCTCAGCGTACTTTCTGAATTTTTCAGTGTAGCCAAGATCACTTATGAATGTTCCAGGATATGGCTCTGATGTGCCCAGGTACCAGACACTTATTCCTGATTTCCGGAGGAGGTTGTATATGATGCGGAGTATCCCATTCATCCTCTCTGCAATCTTCCTGTCATTTTGCAAACCCATGATTGAGGAAAGAGAAGGCCTTGAAGCAATCAGCCTTGCCATGGCCCCAGACAATCCATGACCCATCATGGAACGCATTGAGTTCAGAGGGCCAGTGTAAGACATGAGCTGATACATATTCCCGGTGTACAGGAGATAAGGCGAATCTTTTTCAAAATCAAGACCCCTGGACCATGAAGCCATGGCCTTTCCCTGGCCCAGTGGATTCATTGTTGCCTCTGTTACGTTAACGATCATCTCCGCCACCGGATCTCTCTCAGAGGGCACAGTATTTTCTATTATGAGCTCCCTTGAAAGCTGGCTCACCTTTCCTGCATTGACCCCTGCCGGGCAAACCTGAAGACAGGCAAAACAGTCTAGGCATGAGTAGAATGAATCGTAGAATGATTTCAGTGGTGCACTTTTAATGTCAGTTTCTGCAATAGTCCTGCCAAGGATTACCCGGCCTCTTGCCCCTCTGGAAAGCTGGTAGCCTGAATCCGGTAGTGTAGGGCATACACTTTCACAGAACCCGCAGCTGATGCACTTGGATGATTCTTCTTCCAGCATCTCCCTTATTGTCTCAGTCAAACATCTTACCTCTGTTCAGTATCCCATTCGGATCAAATATTCCCCTGACGGACTTCATCAAATCAAGAACTGTTTTGTTATCATTCATCTGGTGCTCCATCTCCAGAAGCTCTTTTTTCTCAAGGCCTATGCCATGTTCTGCGGAAACGCTTCCTCCGTGTTTGATAGAGATCATAGCCAGATCCTTCTGGAATGCCTCCACATCGGACATGTTCTTTTCATCTGCAAGGTCTGCATATATGTTGGCATGTATGTTTCCGTCCGCTATGTGCCCGAACAGCGCCGCCTTTACATTGTGCTCCTTAAGTTTTGCTGAGGCTTCTCTGAGAGCTTCAGGAAGATGTGAGGCGGGGACAACGATATCGCCTATCACGACCTTTTCGGACATTGTTTTTCTCTGGTTAAGAAGTGAAGAATATGCACCTTTCCTTGCTTCGTATATTTTCTCCATCCTTTCCTTATCTCTGGTTGTCTCAATTTCTGTGGGTCGGTATTTCTCCAGTACCTTCCTAGCCTTTTCCAGCTCACCTTCAATGGCAACCTCTTCAGAGGCCACATCTATGATGAGCATATAGTTGGCATCCTTCGGAAATATTATTCCGCGTGAGCTCTGAAGAGAGTCCATTGTAATTCTGTCTAGAAATTCCGCAATAAGAGGTGTGATGCCGATCCTCTTCATTTCCGAAATTGCCTGGCCTATTGTTTCAATATCCCTGTAGTATGCAAGTATCCTTCCAGTGGCTTCTGGCTTTGGCCATATCTTGAGGGTCGCCTTTGTAATTATGCCCAGGGTTCCTTCCGCACCTACGAACATTGACGTGAGGTCATATCCCGCTGTCCTTTTGAGTACCTTTCCTCCTGTTTTTATCAGATCTCCATTGGGAAGGACAACCTCCAGGCCAAGGATCCAGTTCTTAGTGGTGCCGTACATTGATGCCCGCAGACCGCCTGCATTTGTTGATATTGAACCGCCCACTGTGGCTGCAATGGAGCTTGCCGGGTCAGGCGGGTAGAAAAATCCAATATCTGAAAGCTGCTCATTCAGGGAGTCAAGCCTTACGCCGGGTTCAACAATTGCAAATCTGTCCTCCGGCTTAACCTCAATTACTCTGTCAAATCTGGCCATACTCAGAAGGATTGAATTCTCTGTTGGGACTGAAGATCCGGTGAGAGATGTGCCACCTCCCCTTGCTACAACCTTTATGCCATTGCTGTTGCAGTAAGACATAATCCTCCTGACCTGCTGAACATTTTCCGGAATTGCCACCGCAAGAGGAGTGACCCCTTCGAAGTAAGAAGCATCAGTTGCGTAGGGCTTCATCATTACTGGGTCTGTAATGACTATACTTCCAAGTTCCCTCTTCAGATCCTCTGCCTTAACCATGGTGAAACATGCTGACGCATTATTAATAATTCACACAGGGAACTATTGGAAAACTGTTCTAAGCATGCACTGATGCCTGTCTGTTCTCTTTCCCCCTTATAAATGACAGGATTGCGCCAACCATTATTATTCCCAGGGACACATAAAGGGAATAGTGAATGCCTACCATGAATGAAGCGGATACGTTCCCTAGAAGCTTTCCAACCCCTGCGAACACTTCAAATGCCACCGCCCTTGAAACGCTAAGGCTTGCAATGGATATTGATATTACAAAGCTGCCAAGCATGCCTATGTTTGACATCGTTCTCAGAAAGCCTGATGACATGCCGTACAGATCTTTTGGGGAGTTGGCCATAACAGCACTGTTGTTTGCGGGATAGAACATTGACGAACCTATGCCAGTAAGTGCAGATGCCACCAAAATGATATAAAGGGATGCTGAGACAGTCAGTGTAGAGTATACCAGTATGGAAACGCCCATCATCAGAAGTCCGGCTGTTGCAGGTGTTCTTGAACCGATCCTGTCAGTAAGCCTTCCGAACCTGGGTCCAAGCAGACTGCCTATGAGATAACCTGGAAGGAGAAGGAGCGAGCTGTCGAACGGAGTAAGGCCGCGCACACCCTGCAGGTACATTATTATGATAAAGACAACAGCAAGAAAACCTAGGCTCTGAAAGAATGATGCAAGAAGAGAGAATGAGAGGACCCTTATTTTGAATACACGCATAGGCAGGAGTGGTTTGGAAACCTTTCCCTCTATGAATATAAATGCGGATATTGAGATAATTCCAGCAACTATGAGGATAATATTCAGCAGCCTGATTCCATGCGATGAGATGTCAACAGCTGCATATGATATGAGTATGAGTGCAAGAGCCAGGGTGAGCATACCCGGAAGATCGAGCCTGCTTTTCACTCTCGTTCCAGGGTTTATGTATCTCAATCCAATATAAATGGCAACAATTCCAATGGGGACATTTATGTAAAAAATATACTGCCATCCTACAAAGGTTGTTATTATTCCTCCGAGGACTATCCCAAGCATTGCGCCTGCATTGTATCCTACCGATGTGTATCCATACACCCGTCCCCTCTGGTTTGGGGGAAAATTATCTGCTACTATTGCACCGCTGTTTGACTGGATCATAGCTGTGCCCAAACCCTGAAATGCCCTGAATGCTATCAGTTCGACTATTGTTGCGGAAGCTCCACAGAGAGCGGAACCGAGAGTAAATATTCCAAGCCCGGAGATGAATATTTTCTTCCGTGTGAACAGATCTCCAAGCCGTCCTAGCTGTGTTGTCCCCACTGCTATAACAAGAAGGTAGATCATTATGATCCATATTGACACTGAAAGCTGAGTGTGTAGAGAATCATTGATTGTTGGGAGAGCCAGGAGAACTATGGTAGAATCCACAGCTCCCATCAGAACAGCAATCATAAGGGAAATGATGAGCCTTGAGGACCTGGCCATTTTTGCTGATTCTCTCTAAATACTAAAACTTTGAACAAAATATTTCAAATTGACTTTATTTGATAATCTGGAGCGAACATTCTGCCTTTTACATAACCAGAGATTGTATCAATGGTTTCACACCTGAGCATTGAAAGATTTATCTGCAAATAGTTATTAGGCCGAATAAAGCCACTGTAGCTCAGTTGGTAGAGCAGCTGACTTGTAATCAGCAGGTCGGGGGATCGATACCCTCCAGTGGCTCTTTTCCTACTTTCCGAAGCCACGTACATTAATCGGAAGCCGACTTGCAGTGAAATTAATTGTATATTTTTCTTATAACTCAGCAAACCCTTAAAACATTGCTGAAGCAGAAAGTTGCGAACCCGGATCTGAAGGAGAGGTTCTGGAGGCAACTGACGAAGAATAAAAATTGCTGTGTTGTTGCTTATTTTAGGTCACTTAAAATACTTCCTGAATTATTTCTTTATGTTCGTCCAAAAAACCTTGGCAGTGGTTCTAGAATTTCTGAAGCATTTGAGTACATTACCGGATCATAATCCTTTGAATACCGACAAACGGCCTATCGTTGCTGATTTTCATTCTCTGAGATCTCCGTATCCAACGTGGGAAGAAAAATATACAATTA
>JAJZKL010000081.1 GCA_021804185.1 Thermoplasmata archaeon
GACAGGGTTAGGCATCCATTAAATGAAAGTAGTCACTGATTCAAACGTCTTTTTCCGAGCAATCCTTGCTAGGAAGGCAGGTACTGCGAGTAAATCAAGTAATAAATTACTGCAGACTATTTAAGCAATTCAAGGCTATATTTAAAACTTACTTATGCGGAACTCCATATAGCTTCTGGAATCAGTATTTTCCATTCTCAATTAACTCCTTAAAAATGTAAGTTTGAGTGCCTTTAAGGATGGCCATACGGACCTATAAAGAGTGTCACTCTTTAAAACTCTTTAAAACACTCTTTATAACTCCTTATAGCTTTAAAGAGTCCTTAAACTGACCTTAAAACACTCTTTATAACTCCTTATAGCTTTAAAGAGTCCTTAAACTGACCTTAAAACACTCTTTATAACTCCTTATAGCTTTAAAGAGTCCTTAAACTGACCTTAAAGTGACCTTAAACCATAGCTAAAGTGACCTTAAAGTGACCGCCATGTAAGGCTATATTTGTATAGCATTCCTGGGGACCTATAAGGACATATTTCGGGCAAATATCCCTAAAGAACCCTTGGAGAAACTGCAGGTCCTCTTGTGACGCATAGTGAAATTTTCAACCAGAATCTGGTGGTGTTTCCTTGCATAAATCTTGTTATGATCATATTTAGTCTCTGGAGAAACCCATTGTACGGACAACCTTCTCCCTGATTGCCTCAACGATGAATTCAGACCTGTTCCTGTAGCCAAGCTCCGGATTGTCCCTTATTACTTTTTCAACAGTGTCAAGCAGCGTATCCGGAATTTTTACGGTGGTGTAGCTCACCATAAAATGTTTCATTGCCCGGTCAGTTTATTTATTGGGAGTTATGTATTACAAACACATAGCAACTTACTTATAAGTAACGTGTATATTATTGGCAGGACCAAAAGAACCACGGAACACGAAGCCCTCAGAAAACTCTCTTGAATTCGGTTTCAGCCAGAGGAGCTGGACCATATCAAGTGGTGGAGGATTTGATGTATACAATCGGTGTATTTTCATATATTGCTGAGAATTGGAAAGCGAAAGGCTATCCTCTTGACCTCTGGATAGAATATGCAACAGGAAGCTTTGATCAGGTCTCACTTTTCTATATGGGCGATTGGGAAAACAGTCCTGACAAATTTGACATGGATTACCCAAACCTGAAGTTCTGGTGGATGCCGGAATCCGGTGTCCTGGATTACGCAGAATCAAGAGGAGAATCATGGGAAGTCGCGTGTATGTCGTTTGCAGAATCTTTGCTGCAAACCCAGTGGTCTCTCTTCCTTCGTCCGGACGAGTTTCTTCTCACATCTTCCATACCTGATTTGAATGGTCAATCAAGCGCCTTCAGGGCCGAATTCCATCAGCTTGCTGGTGACTTAACACACGAAATCAGGAGCAGTTCTGTGAATGATGTTCACCGCAAAATCCAATCCATAAGTAATATTGGGATCAGGAGAATTCCCATTCTGGCAAAAAAGGATACAAGAAAGTGCACAGACGGGTTCACCGGTTGCCCTGTCTCTCCCAGTGCAACTCTGACAGTTTACAGCACTTCGCTCCTGCGTGAAGTAAGGCTGGCCCTGACTGATGAATTTGAACTAGTCGCTATTGAAAATCCATCAAGTGTACCGGGAATTCTGCGAGAGAATGCAGATAGATTCAGAACTGGAACGGAATGACCTACGCGCTATTCCCTCAGGTGGGAAATAGAGCCGATATTGTCTAATTTGAAGGAAATACTGCTGTGCTGGCCCCTTAAATGGTTGCAAATTTATATCCCAATAAAAAGTCAATCCAGAGAAGTATTTTTCTGGCAATATTTTAAATCAAAATTTCCGTTCATTTAATGAGACCAAATGCAAAGTAGCAACATAGTCAGTAACATCTGGAATATTGCAGAATTACTCAGGGGCGATTACAAGCAATCAGAATACGGCAGAATCATCCTGCCATTCACACTTCTAAGACGCCTGGACTGCATGCTGGAACCCACCAAAGAAAAGGTTCTCGAAGAATATACCAGGAGAAAGGATAGCGGTGTGCCTTTGGATGCAGTCCTGCTTGCAGCCGCAGACCTCAAGTTCTATAACACATCACCCTGGAATTTCGCAAAGCTGAAGGGTGACCCAAACAACATTAGGCAGAACCTGCAGAATTATGTTGATGGTTTCACAGAACAGATCAGGGACATATTTGAAAGATTCAATTTCCAGCACCAGGTTGAGGATCTCGACAGGAAGAACCTCCTTTTCCTCGTGGTTTCTAAGTTCGCAGAAATTGACATGGATCCGAAGGAGCTTGACAGCATGGACATGTCCCTCTACTATGAGGAACTGATAAGGAGGTTCTCTGAAATCTCGAACGAGACGGCAGGAGAGCATTTCACCCCTAGAGAGGTCATCAGACTGATGGTGAATCTTCTCTTTACAAATGATGATGAAGCGTTAAGGAAGCCTGGAGTCCTCAGAACAGTATACGATCCAGCGGCGGGAACCGGAGGAATGTTATCCATTGCGGATGAAACCATCAAAGACCTCAATCCTGAGGCAAGACTTGTACTGTTCGGACAGGAGCTGAACGCAGAATCCTATGCCATATGCAAATCCGAGCTCCTCATCAAGGAGCAGGACCCAAGGAATATCATATTCGGGAATACCCTTTCAGAGGATGGCCATCATGGCAGGACTTTCGATTACATGCTTTCCAATCCACCGTTCGGGGTTGAATGGAAGAAGATTGAAAGTGCAGTGAGGAAGGAATATGAGCAGAAAGGCTTCAATGGAAGATTTGGGGCGGGGCTCCCAAGGATCTCGGATGGCAGCCTTCTGTTTCTCTTGCATCTATTATCAAAGATGAATCCAGTTGACAACGATGGAAGCAGGATAGGTATAGTTTTCAACGGATCTCCCCTGTTCACAGGCGCAGCCGGCTCCGGTGAATCAGAGATACGTAAATGGATCATAGAGAATGACTGGCTTGAGGCAATAATCGGTTTACCTACAGACATGTTTTACAACACAGGCATTGCAACATACATCTGGGTCCTCTCAAACAGGAAAGAGAGTCAGAGGAAGGGCAAGATTCAGCTTATAGACGCAACTCAGATGTACAGGAAAATGAGGAAATCCTTAGGGTCAAAGAGGAATGAGCTTTCAAATGATGATATCGACAACATTGTGAAGCTGTACGGCACCTTTGATGTCGGTGAAAAGAGCAAAATCTTTGACAATGAGGATTTCGGCTACTCTACTATAACGGTTGAAAGGCCCCTCAGATTGAACTTTCAGGCCTCACCTGAACGGATTTCACGGCTCATGGAACAGCCCGAGTTCAGGAAGAATGAAAAAGACCTTGTAAATGTAGAAAAGACCCTTGCTTCATTAGATCAGAATAGGATCTACAGGAACAGGGAAGAGTTTACCCGGGATCTTGAGGATCTGTTCTTCACTAAGGGGATATCCCTTGCAAATGGAATGGTGAAATCTATCCTGCAAGCCTTATCCGAGAGAGATGAGACTGCCGATATTTGCCTCGACAAGAAAGGTATGCCAGAGCCTGATCCCGAACTGAGAGACAGAGAGAACGTTCCTCTAAAAGAAGACATTCGGGCGTATTTTGACAGGGAAGTGAGACCTTACGTACCAGATTCATGGATCGATTTCTCAAAAACCAAGGTTGGATATGAGATTCCATTTACAAGGTATTTCTATAGGTATGTGCCTCCAAGGCCTCTTGAAGAGATTGATGCAGATCTGAAGAAACTGGGAAAGGAAATTATAGATCTCCTGGGAGAGATCACGGAATGAAGTACCAAAAGTATCCTAAATACAAGGATAGCGGTATTGAGTGGATCGGAGAGATACCAGAACACTGGGACGTGACAAGAACAAGGTGGCTATTTAGAGAAATAAACGAGAGATCAACGAACGGTGATGAGGTCCTGCTATCAGTGTCAGAATATTATGGAGTAAAACCCAGGAAAGAAATTGTCGATCCGGGTGATTTTCTCACGAATGCAGCTAGTCTTGAGGGATATAAAAAATGTCAAAAAAACGATTTGGTTATGAACATTATGCTAGCTTGGAAGGGTGCGTTGGGAATAACTGATTATGATGGAATAGTGAGCCCATCTTATAACGTATTTCGCCCTTTGAAACCTAAAGACGTCAATTACCTTCATAACTTGTTCAGAACCAAAGTCTATGCCGACATTTTTAGGATCAATTCAACAGGTATAATAGATTCAAGACTGAGATTGTATCCAGACTCGTTTGCAAGTGTGAAAGTGATTCACCCACCTATGGAAGAACAAGATTTGATCAGCAAATTTTTAGAGATTCATCTGAAAAGATTAGACACATTGACACTCAGGCATGAAAAGATGATTGAACGCCTCAAGGAAAAACGCCAGGCAATCATAACCCATGCCGTCACGAAAGGCCTTGACCCAAACGTGCCAATGAAGGACAGCGGAATCGAATGGATTGGGGAAATGCCTCAGCTGTGGAAATTTACTAAACTCAAATATTTGGCCTCAAAAAATGAGTATTCGTTTGTCGATGGTCCTTTTGGTTCAGATTTGAAGAATGAAGAATACCAAGATATTGGTATCCCTTTAATTCAATTGAACAACATTTCCAATGGTGTACATCTACTCAACGATACGAAGTTTGTTTCAGAAGAAAAGGCCAATTCCCTTTTTAAACATTTAATAAAACCAGGTGACATAGTTATTGCAAAAATGGCCGATCCAGTTGCAAGGGCTGCGATTGTTGGGAGGTATTATGAAAAGTATGTTATTGTAGCAGATTGCGTTAAACTAGTGTTGGAGGATCAAAAAGCTTCTAACCGTTTTATCAATTATGCTATTAATTCTTCAGTTGTAAGGGCATTCGCAGAAACTCTATCGAGGGGTACTACAAGATTGAGAATCAACCTTAGTTCAATTAAAGAATTGCCTATCCTACTACCTTCTTTAGATGAGCAATTGCATATAACTGACTATTTAGACAATATCACATCCAATATCGATCTTGCCATTGCAAAGCTGCAAAAGGTGATCTCTCTTCTGAATGAACATAAATTATCTCTCGTATCAGAAGCAGTAACCGGCAAAATAGACGTCAGAGGTCTGATTCAGGAGGTGAAGGAACCTGCCGGACAAACTTCATGAAGTAAACTTCGAGGGTTACATCATTGAATATTTAGGCAACCACGGCTGGCTTATTGGCGAATCATCAAAGTACGATAGGGAACTTGCACTTTACCCAGAAGATGTTTTCGGATGGCTTGAAGACACACAACCTGAGAAGCTAAATGAGAACCGGGGTCTGAATGATACCAATGAACAGAATGCACTCCTGAAAAGAATGATCAACGTAATGGACAGGGGTGGTTCGCTCTCAGTCCTGAGACATGGCTTCAAGGACATATCCAGGCAATTCGATATGTGCCAGTTCAGACCCTCTCAGACAATGAATGAAAAAATCCTTGATATGTACAACAAAGTCAGACTGAGAGCCGTCAGGCAGTTGCATTATTCTCTCAACAATAACAATTCCATTGATATCGTGCTCTTTGTGAACGGGATTCCCATTGCAACCATGGAGCTCAAGTCGGATTTCACCCAGAGTGTAGAGGATGCAAAGGAAGAGTACAAGCAGCAGAGACTTCCAAAGGATCCCAAAACCAGGAAGGAAGAACCCCTGCTAGCATTCAGAAAGAGAGCAATTGTGCACTTCGCTGTGAGCACAGAAGAAGTATTCATGACCACCGAACTCCGGGGGAAAGATACAGTGTTCCTGCCATTCAACATGGGTAATGATGGTGGGAAGGGGAATCCACCTAACCCGAATGGTTATCCGGTAAGTTATTTCTGGGAACGCATTCTTCAGAAAGACACATTCCTGGAGATCATAGGAAAATATGTCCACCTTGAAAAGAATGACCCGGATTCACGAATCCTTGCTGAATCTAGAAAAGATAAGATAATTTTCCCAAGATTCCACCAGTGGGACTGCGTTACCAAATTAATAGACGCAACTAGGGAGGAGGGATCAGGGAACCGGTATCTCATACAGCATTCAGCCGGCTCAGGTAAAACAAATTCAATATCCTGGCTGACACACCAGCTTGCAAGTCTCCATGATAGTGAAAACAAGA
>JAJZKL010000082.1 GCA_021804185.1 Thermoplasmata archaeon
AACGTGGTTATACTTACAGCAGGATGATGGATTTTTCTACCTCAGGAAGTTTGAGACATGTTCTTCAGCGATACCCCACTGGAGTTACGGTCGTTACCTCATTGTATGGAGGTTTTCCTGCTGGAGGAACAATGAATTCATTTGTATCCGTTTCACTTAATCCTGAGCTTGTGTCTGTCAGTATAGTATCCGCGGCGAAAACTGCAGCTGCCATCTCCGAAACTGGAAAATTCAACGTAAATCTGCTGGCTGCAGATCAGACGGAGGTGGCTATACGATTTTCATCGGGAGACCCTGAGGGTCGCTTTGAAGGCGGAAAATATAAAGCCGGCAGAAATGGCTTGCCAGTCCTGGATGGTGCCTTTGGTGTTATTGAATGTGATCTGTTCAAGAAAGTCGAATTGGCTGATCACACCATGTTCGTTGGAAAAGTCACGGATTCCTATATTGTCAATGGTGGCCCGCCCCTGGTATATTATGGAAGAAATTTTCTCTCATTACAGTTACAATGATTTCTGCCTTGGCGCCAAACCATGGTTACATAAACTTGAAGCTCTAATCCCATAGTCTGGTATTTCGAATCACTCTACACATAAGGTTATCAGGAGGTTTTTCATAATATCATGATCTGCATTGACACTTGATCCTTCTGTGAAAAAACTGCTTCAAATTTTTGACACGATCAGACCACCTGATTTCAATTCTTTGAACGTTGCTGAACTGAGGAAGCTGATGGACAATAGTCCTCTTCCGAGAGATAATATTCCTGTTGATAGAATTGAAGATGTCACCATCGATCTGGGCGACAGAAAGCTTTCTGCAAGATTTTATGTTCCAGATGAAAGGGCAAGATCCCTTATCATTTACTATCATGGTGGTGGCTTTGTCTTTGGAAATCTGGAAAGTCACGATTCTATATGCAGATTAGCTTCGCTTGAGTCTGGATCTAAGGTCCTCTCGGTTGATTACAGGCTAGCCCCGGAGAATAAGTTTCCGGCGGCAGCCGAGGATGCTTATTCGTCATTTCTCTGGGCAATCGATAATGCCGAAAGCCTTGGCATCTCAAAGGAATATATTGCACTTGCCGGGGATAGTGCTGGCGGAAACCTTGCCGCAGTTGCCAGCTTAATGCTTAGAGACCGTAGAAAGCCGGTTCCAAGGCTGCAGGTACTCTTCTATCCCGCCCTTGGTCCGGATTTCTACTCAGAATCCATGAGGGAGTTCGCTGAAGGGTATTTAATTACCAGAGAGCAGTTAAAGTGGTTCGGAAATATGTATCTCAGGGATGAGAAGGATTCTGTAAACCCGTATTTTTCTCCCATCATGAGCTCAGACCTGAGGGGGCTCCCTGAAGCTATTGTGGTTACTGGTGAACATGATCCGCTCAGGGATCAGGCCGAGACCTACGTCTCACTATTGAGGTATTCGGATGTTCCTGTGACAGGGATCAGAACTCTTGGAATGATACATGGATTTCTGAGCACAGCAGCCCTAATAAGGCCAGCCAAGGACACTGCAATAATGGTGTGGAAGCTCGTAGGCGAAAAGCTGCTTTCTTATTCCCTAGTCTGATGGGCTGCTTCTCGATTCTGCTCCTTCCACATCAAATTCTCCGGCTCTCTCCAGGGTACCCGGCCGCCTCCTTGAGTAATATGCCGTCACCGCTAGCCCTCCCAATATTATCCAGACCATAGTTACTAGCAGGGAGGCAAAATAAGCATCATTGATTGCAGATGGGGCAGATAGCCATTTTCCAACAACGTCGCTCATTGTGAAGTAAATCACCACCAGTCCTATGGCGGTGGCAGCGCCTGGTGCTATACCGTGGGTCAGTAGCTTGAACTCACCAATACGCTTTGTGAAGAGGGTTAAAGATGTATTGGCCAGGATGTGCACCAGAATTATGGATATTCCGGTTCCGGCCTCAAGAATGAATGCTGCATTTTCAGGACCGTATAATATTCCCATGATAACATCCAGGACAAATGATCCAAGGGCCCAGGCAATTATTGCATTGGCTGGTGACTTATATTTGGGATGAATATGACTGAGCTTCCTTGGAAATACCACCCCATCACTTGCAGCTGAATACCACCATCTGCTAACCGCGGTTGCCTTTGAGACTCCGTTGGTAAGATAACTGTTCACTGTAAATATTATTAGCAGTACGAGACCCACCGGTCCAAGGTACCTGCTGAATACTATCAGACCTGCATCGTTTGTGGTAGCGAAACTGGCTATGTTGTGTACTCCCCATCCTACCGTCAGTGCATAGGTCGCAGGGATTATGGAAATTGCCGTCAGGATCATTGCATAGATTATGGATCTGCCTATATTTTTCTTGGGCTCCCTTATTTCTTCTGACACTGTTGTGACAACTCCGCTTCCAGTGAAATCAAGTATTGAGAAAACGGCACCAAACATTATGGCAGAAAAGCCGATGCCCGTGGATTTGGATATTGTGAAGGGAAGCACAGAGTTTCCTGGACCAACGCGTATTATTATTATGATGGCACCAATAAGGAGAAACAGAACTTCGGCAAGCCCTGCTATTGCGTTGTACCCAAGGGAGGGTTTAATTCCAAAGTATGTAATTGCAATGATATAGGCCGTAAATGCTGCGGCAAAGAGTATCCAGATATATGGAATCCTGGTTATTGCTGGCGAGATCAGGAATATGAAGCTAGAGAGCCCGAGAATTCCAAATGCGGCTCCCGTGATGTCATAATACATGAAGCTGAATGCAGTTATGGGACCGAATCGCCCTTTTTCGGTGGCGGAAGAGGCATATGCATAATAACTACCCGCATTAGACTTGTATTTGCTGAACTGGTACGGTGTGATCATCCAGAGAGCATAAATCAGCCATCCGAATATAACAGACAGGACAGTATCCGGTCCTGCAATGGAGAAAGATGCAACCAAAAGTATTGCAATATCTGCAGCCGGAGCAACCTGGCCAAGGGACTGGAAAACTCCCTGGAAAAGTCCCACGGCATTTCTTTGTAATCTATTTCTGCGTCTCATCATGATTTTTTGCTCCTTCAGTCTTCGTTCTTCTGGCGTCCAGAAATTATTTATCCACTGCATGCTGACCGGTGCAGTTTCACAATCCATTCGCCAGTATATCCTAATCGGC
This sequence comes from Thermoplasmata archaeon, assembly GCA_021804185.1. Next base: position 3,140 of record JAJZKL010000082.1, read on the forward strand.
GTCATCATATAAAAGTGTATTGCATTTTATGAAAAATTTGACATTATGACTGAAAAATGACTTATTATATGTATAATCATTTACAAACTCACTGAATGTGAGAAGTGTATCGTAAAAATATGTTTATCAGAAACCCTGGCAACAATCCAGGTAAATTGTATGCCCACATACTGGGCAAGCCGGATTATGTCTGTAGGAGTAGCAATTATCGCACCTGCAGTCCTCAATTGCACAGTCCTGACACAATTCAAATCGATCCCTGATCATTACTTGAAACAAAAATACTCTGTTGTGAGTAATACTAATCAGGACTCGGACATATGGCAACATTGATACTTTCTCATCAATATTAATTTATAGTGCTGAAAACATGCTTTTACGTTGGAAAATTCCATTCTAGAGTTACTCCGGGCATTACAATGGCCCGGATCTTATAACACGGAGAGACCTACGTATGCAAGGATAGCCAGTAAAATAGGGTTATCTGAGTGGACTGTAAGATCAAGATTCAGAAAGATGAGGGCGGAAGGTATCATAAGAGACATAAAACTGGTGCCGCGGTTCCCTTTCCTGGGTTTAGACCTGTCATCAATTGGGTTCAGAACCGCAATGAGCAGCGAAGAAATAATATCAAAGGTTTCGCAATTTTCCTGGATATACTCAACGCACATTGTTGTGGATGGTTATGTCTCATACAGCATCCTTCACAGGGGAAACGATGACCTTGCCAAAAAGATTGCAACTCTTGAAAGCCTTGGTAACATCCAGTCTCCAATAGCCAACGTAAACTCATTCAGCAAGAAGAGGATAAGGTTTACATTGAATGAACTCAAAGTCCTGCGAGAACTGATACTCCATCCCTTTGTATCCGGAAAAGAAGTAGAGAGAACTGTTGGACTCAAGGATGGTAGTGCTGAGAAAATCATCAACCGGATGGCAGCAAAAAAGGCCTTTACACTGAGGATTGCACTAAACTCAAGAAAAATGGAGAATGGAATCATATTTGCTGCGATTCTTTCCACGGAACCCGACTTTGAACAGACAGTTATTGAGAGTATCAGGTCCGCTGCGGACAGTGATATTTACAACATAGACGACAACTACCTATCTTCCGTCCTCGTGATGGGATATTCCAAAAGCTACGAGAGAATGGCACAGTGCAGAGAATGGCTTTCAAACCTGCCCCATGTAACGAAAGTAACGGTCTTCTCGCCCATTGATACCTATCCTGGATCTGAAGAAGAGGTAATTGACGCCATAACTAGCCGAATAGGCATGATGGAACGAAGGGTAGGGGTTAAATCACTCTGATCTTACATTTTCTGAACCGATCTGGAAATGAGAATCATAACAATTGACATGGCAAGGAGCAAAATACCTAGAGCTCTCCACATGAATACATAGGAAAAGCTGTCCACGAGTATTCCAGAGGCGGGAGTGCCAAAAATGGTTCCGAGCCTGATCATCATAAGGCTTACTCCGCTGAATAGACCCACTCTCTCCTTCGGTGCTATCTCTGAAATCATAGTAACATAAGTGCTGTTCCAGCCTATGGCGCTCATGCCGATTAGGAAAGTCAGCGGCGCAAGAATGACAAGATTCGTTACTGATATGGAAAATGCAAGGAAAAGAAATCCTGATATGGACATCAGAAGTGAAATCATATGTGATCTGCTGCGGGAAAACAGTCGTTCTGAAAGACTAATCCAGAAAATTCTTCCAAAAACCGACCCGACAAGTAGAGTTGCAAGAAGTATTTCGGCAATTTCCAGCTGTACCCCACTGTGTCGTTCGTATATAACGTAGAAAGTAAGCAGACTCTGCTGCCCCCAGGAAAGAAAAGAAACCGGCAGACTCACAGATATGAGTATGCGGTTTCTCCATGTTTGTGCGAATTCCTTTAAATATCCTTTCCCAACATTTTTCTTCCCGTTATTGCTGTGATCAAGTCTGATGGATATGGAAATAATTATGGATATTGCAGTCACAAGAAAAAGCGCATCCTGTAACGAAACATGAAGGGCTATGAGCGGCAGCGATATTGCAGCAATAGCGGCACCCAGTGGTACACCGGATTGTTTTAATCCCATGACACGTGCATGTTCTGGAAAATATGCACCCATAACTGTACTGTTTGTGGATGGAGTTACAATGCCATAACCAAATCCAATGGTGTAGAAACCGGCAACAAGTTCAGGAAAGCCCTTTGATAAAGCAGCTACCATGGACCCTACGGATATGAGACCAAACGCTATCTTAAGCGCAGTCCTGGAACCCAACCTGTCCACAAAGAATCCTGTGAGAGAAGAAACAGTAAGGGAACCTATGAAAATGAAACTCGTTATAAGCCCCAGCTGAGCAGACGTCAGAAGGTAATGTGACTTTATGAAAGGGGCCAATGGAGAATAGGATGAATTGGCAAAGTTCCCCAAGGTCATGAAGAGCAATGCCTGAATGGCAACCGAAGACAGCCTCCTGGAGGATTTCGTAGGCGGATATCACTGGCTTTGTTCTTAAACTTGGCCAGTGTTTATATTCATCTGCTAGGCTGGTTTCTTGGCTCTATTATCCATTCCTGCCCCCACCTCTTGAGGTCTTCAAGGGAATATTTCAGGGATTTTCCCTTATCAGTGAGGCTGTACCGGACCCGGAACGGTCTTGTGCTTTCAACCTCTCTCGTAACTATTGAATGTGCCTCAAGATATTTCAGAGTCGATGAGAGTGTCTTTGAGTTGAGTCCATCTATATTCTTAAGGAGGTCATTGAATCCCATGGGCCCGTCATTAAGATATCTTATAACGATAAGCCTCCATTCCCCTCCTATCTCCTTGATTGCCTCCACTATGGGACAGCTCTCCCTCCGCGGTGAAGTCTCTTCTTCAAGTTCAGTAGATTTCCTTAACGTCATCTTATGTAAAGTAAGTTACAAAGATTATTTAAATATAACTGTTATATCGGAAATACAAATTCAATTAGATATAATTGAGTAATC
>JAJZKL010000083.1 GCA_021804185.1 Thermoplasmata archaeon
CTCTGGGAGTATAGATTCTATGCCCCCCCATGCGAAGCCGCCGATCAATCCCGCCTTGATTCCGACGACAACGTTGTCCATTATATTCCATGGGAGACATCTATTAATTTTTTCCTTTGCTTTTGAACAGAATATATTTTTGGCCCTGCGTACTGTAATTTCAATTAATTGAAATAAAGAGATGATCCGTCCGTCTGAAGAAGGTTATTTACCGAATCGTTTATCCGGTGACGACTAGAAAGTGACTCTCCCCCTGCAGAAAATTAGAAGATTGAACTCAGCGGCAGGTATTTCCTACGCTCTTGTCGGCGGGTCGCTTTGGGGAATTTCGGGCACCGTTTCATCAATTCTCTTTTCACAGTATGGAATGCCATATCTGAGTCTTGTGACAATACGAATGCTTCTTCCCGGGTTTATTTCACTTATAGTTTTCAGGCCTGTGTTCCCCAAGGGTGATTTGATTCGCTTTCTCCCGTTTTCTGTCATCGGCCTCTTCGGCGTCCAGATTTTCTATCTTGCTACAATTGCATATTCCAACGCGCCTACAGCGACACTTCTCCAATACCTATTTTTTCCCATGGTAATTGCAGCGGAAGTAGCTATGAAAAAGATCGGTTTCACATCGGCAATCGCAATCTCTTTGTTGCTTGCTATTTTTGGAACGTTTGAATTATCCACCGGTTATCCTTTGCAGACTTCTGGAATAATCCTGAGCGAGGGAGCCCTGGTTTTAGGCCTCCTTTCTGCATTAACTGCGGCATACTACACTCTGGGAGCATCCACATTGATCAGGAAACATGGCACTATACTTGTGGTTAGCTGGGGTTTTATCATAGGAGGTCTAATCTCAGTTCCATTCAGCATCGTACCAACTTTGGAATTCTTCAACAAGGTAAATCGTCCTGAAATTGTACCACTCATTTTACTGATAATGTTCGTGGCAATCTTCGGTACGATCATAGCCTTCGGGCTGTACATGAAGAGCATGAATAGGATAAGTGCCACAAAAGCATCACTGGCCGGCACAATGGAACCGATTAGCGCTGCGTTATCCTCAGCACTTTTTCTTGGTATTTTCCTGACTCCTATGCAGTATGTCGGAGGAGCAATGATAATCTGTGCCATTCTAGTAGTTCAGTTCTTTTCAAGAGAAACGAGAAATTGATTCCGATAAGGATTGGAAGTATAATTTCCCGTCAAATTGCATTATATTCGTTTTCAGTAATTTTCCGTTTGGATGTTTAAGATGGCAACTCACATCAGCAATGCAGGTAGGGCCTTTCAGGGAGTTACAAATGTTAGTCTGCTGGATTAAAATCTTTATAATCGTCGAAGGTATCCAGACAATCAGCTAGCTCTAATATTAAGTGATTCTCATGGCTGAGCAATATTTAAACACAGAATCGGACATTCTTATTATAGGGGCCGGTGGAGCAGGAATGAGGGCAGCTCTGGCTGCTTCAGACGCAGGCTTAAAAGTAACAGTGGTTTCCAAGTCTTTGCTTGGCAAAGCCCACACTGTTATGGCCGAAGGAGGTATAGCTGCTTCACTGGGGAATGTTGATCCGAAAGATAACTGGCAGGCTCATTTTGGCGATATAATTGAGGAAGGCGTATACATTTCGAACTGGAGGATGGCAGAGATTCTCGCAAAGGAAGCTCCCCAGAGGGTATACGAATTGGAGAGGTACGGGGCATTATTTGACAGAACGCCAGACGGGCGAATTCTTCAGAGAGCCTTCGGTGGTCATTCTTACAGGAGGTTATGCCACGTAGGTGACAGAACCGGTCTGGAGATCATACGCACCCTTGAAGATCAGGTTATTCACAGGCAGAATGTCAAGATTATTGACGAACTGTATATAACAAGCCTTTTGAAGAAGGATGGAAAAGTTATCGGAGCTATCGGTTTAAAAATGGACAAGGGAGAGTTCCATTGCTTCAAAGCCAAGGCAGTTGTACTAGCAACTGGTGGTTGCGGAAGAGTATACAAGATAACGTCCAACTCGTGGGAATCCACCGGAGACGGTCTCGGACTTGCTTACAGAGTAGGTGCCAAGCTTCAGGACATGGAAATGATACAGTTCCATCCAACAGGTATGGTCTATCCGCCTGGCGTAAAGGGATTACTTGTTACAGAGGGAGTTCGTGGAGAAGGTGGTATACTCTATAACAGTAAGATGGAAAGATTCATGGAAAGATACTCACCTCAGAAAAAAGAACTGGATGCAAGAGACGTAGTTGCGAGGGCAAACTACGCTGAAATTCAGGAGGGAAGGGGAACAGAGCACGGGGGAGTTTACCTGGATATATCATACAAAGGGGCTGATTTTGTAAAACAGAAGCTTCCCAGCATGTATATGCAGTTCATGGAATTCGCAGGAGTGGACATAACGAAGGAAAAAATGGAAGTTGCTCCGACAACACATTACCAGATGGGTGGCGTTAGGGTTGATCCTGACACTGGCATGACGGATGTCAAGGGCCTTTTTGCGGCCGGAGAGATCGCGTGTGGATTGCACGGTGCCAACAGGCTTGGCGGAAACTCACTTGCAGATATTCTCGTCTTCGGAAAGAGAACCGGTGAGGGTGCCACAGATTATGCCAAAACTGCCGAACTTGTGGAAGTGCGGGAAGAGGACATCCAGAATGAAATCTCCAGGGTACTCTCTTTCCTGAAACCGGATGGAATCAATGCCTATGACCTCATCGATGAACTCACCTCAACTATGTCTGATAATGTCGGAATTGTCAGGGAACCCGATCGCCTGAACATAGCACTAGCTAAAATACTTGAATTGAAGGAAAAATACCCTAAAGTATCAGCTCCAGGAGGACGAAAATACAACCATGGACTTCTTGCGGCAATGGAACTTAGCAATATGCTCGTGGCGACAGAAGCAATTGTCCGTTCTGCAATAATGAGACCTGAAAGCAGGGGCGCCCACACAAGGAAGGATTTTCCAAAGAAGGACCGGGCATGGCTGAAAAACATACTATGCAGCGATGTGGGTGGAGAAATGAAATTGGATACTGAGCCTGTCCCAACAATACCTGCTGAATTAATGGAACTTGTCAAGCAGGAGGTCTATTAATGGAAGAAAAAATTATTTTAAATATCTATAGGCAGGACCCATCTATCGAACAAAAAGGGCAACTCCAGAAATTTGAGGTACCATATGTCGACGGGATGGTAGTTCTTGACGCTGTCAGGTATGTTCAGGAGAAACTGGACACAACACTTGCCATAAGGTGGAATTGCAAGGCTGCAAAATGCGGATCCTGCTCTGCCGAGATTAATGGAATGCCGAGACTGATGTGCAAGACCCGGGTGGATACGGTTGGGCACAACATCACTGTTACACCAATGGGTGCATTTCCTCTCATTAAGGATCTTGTAACAGACGTCGGTGAGAACTGGGAAATCCTGAGAAAGATCCCCAAATTCACTCCCAGGGAAGATATGGAATCTCCATGGAAAATGCAGCAGATGGACGTCGAAAGATCAAAAGAATTCAGAAAGTGCATTGAATGTTTTCTCTGTCAGGATGTATGCCACGTGATCAGGGAACATTCAACACCATACTTCGGACCACGGCATGTTGTCAAGGCTGCATCAATGGATATGCATCCTCTGGACTCTGAAGATAGGTCCAGAATGCTGGATCAGGTTGGCGGACTGGGCTTCTGCAATATAACGAAATGCTGTCAGGATGTCTGCCCGGAACACATTCATATCACGGATAACGCCATAATACAGGAGAAGGAAAGGGCAGTCGACAACTTCTACGACCCGCTTGCCAGGCTTATTAAGAGGAAAAAAACAAAAGAAAGGAGTGTTGCATAAATGATATCAAATGACCCAAAACAGAAAACAAACAGAGCAATGACCCGGCTCATACCTTCGGAATTCCTGGAACTTAACTGGAGGGTTGGAACGTTTATTCTCATGATAGTTCTCGGAATATACTTAATGATGATTTACCCAATGACCGATCAGGTAAATGGACTCATCGATCCGTTCTATTCCCCAACGGTCCTGATACTTCCGTTCATCGGTCTTTTCAGGCTCACGTGTTATGCTTACAGGAAAGATTACCACAGGCATATCTTCAATCATCCAAGAGCTTGTGAGATCGGTTTCAGAGCGGAAACAAAGGGAAGAGAATATACTGGAGAAACAAGGTTATTCAGAATTGAGAATCTGCACAGGTGGTTTATGTATTTCGCCGTTCTGATACTTCCATTCTTTTTCTATGACATATATCTTGCAATAGTTACCGAAGGAGGAATCACACTTGGCATAGTTCTTCTTGGAATAAATGCCATATTTGTGACGCTTTACACCCTGTCATGCCATGCGGTGAGACACCTTATCGGTGGAAACACCGACTGCTTCAGTTGCAAACATAATGTCAGGCAGAAACTGTTCAGTGGCCAGACAAAGATGAACCTGCACCATGAAACACTCGCATGGATTAGTCTTACCATGTTCTTCCTCGTCGACCTGTACATCAGGGGGCTGCAGGCTGGAGTCCTGCCCAATATAATGCTGATACACTGAGGTGAATGAAAATGGCAAAAAGAAATCTTAGCAGTGTGAGATATCCGCTTTTCTTCGCAGGAATTTTTCTGATAGAACTAGGTGGGTTACTTTTCCACTTCCTGAAGATACCGTTAGTCGATGTGGCAGTATTCGCGGCACTGGGGTTTTTAATTTACTTCCTTTCCATAGCAGTGCCGTGGTCCTGAGCCTTTTTCTCTTTTAATTTTTTAATCCTATTTCTTTTCTTGAATTCTGTACTGAGCCACCATATAACTATTGCCGCGCCGACTATCAGAGCCACAATTGTCAGTTCATCGAAGAATCCAAGAATTTGTTCCCAGTGCGGTCCCAGAATGTACCCGAAATATATCAGGATCGAATCCCAGATCAAGGAACCAACGAATGTAAGCGCAATAAAATGTATGCGGTTCATTTTTGCTATCCCGGCAGGTATGGAAATGAATGTCCTGAAAATAGGGGTCAGGCGCGTGAAAAAAACCGATAGTGCCCCGTATTTCTCGAACCATACCTGAGTTTTATTTATGGACTTCTTGTCAAGGAAGAAGAATTTCCCGTATTTCAGGATCACCGGGATTCCGCCATAGTCACCAAGCATGTAGGCAAGGTAAGCCCCTACCACGTTACCAATGGTTCCGGCCATCAACAGCACAATAAATCCGGGAATGCCTAAAACAGGTCCAAGAGTATTGGAAAAAACCAGATAGCCTCCAAAGGCCATGATAACCTCAGAAGGTATAGGCAGGAGGGCACCCTCCATAACCATCAGCAGAAATATTCCCGGATAACCGAGTTCAGTAATAACATGCAAGATAAAATTCGAAATTATTGTTGCAATACCGATACTAAACACTTGAGGTTAATGAGTGATTCTTATAAATAAATTGTTTAATCACTGCCGGGTGGTTGCAGGTAAAAATCTCCAAGCATAATCCTGACCTCTTCCTGAGGCAGCTCGAAGCGGCGTTTCTTAATGGTGCTTTCCATCAGCATCAATTCCGATAGCTCATCTGGATATCCCTGTGCGAAAATTACCTCTCTGATCTGAGAATTCATTAACATTTTAGAGCAGACAACGCAAGGGTGCGTTGTGATATAAATTACTGAATCTCTTATGCTCACTCCGTGAACCGCTGCCTGTATTATTGCATTCTGCTCTGCGTGGAGCCCCCTGCATAATTCATGTCTTTCACCGGAGGGGACATTTAATTCATCGCGAATACATCCGACTACATCACAGTGGACAGTTCCGGACGGTGGACCATTATAACCTGTAGCTAGAACGTTCTTGTCCTTAACGATTACCGCCCCGACCTTCCTTCTTGTACAGTTTGATCTTGATGCAGCAAGAAATGCCATTCTCATGAAATATTGATCCCATGATGGGCGGGTGTCAAGCATGTTAAGCATAAGTTGACAGTGGATTAATAAGGTTTTGAATGGCCATCTATAACTACTGACATAATTATTTATCCATTTATGTCAACTACCGATCCATTATCACTGCTGTTATTATGGCCAGCAAGGCGATCAGTTCAACGGCGAACTTTCCTGAAACAAGCTTT
>JAJZKL010000084.1 GCA_021804185.1 Thermoplasmata archaeon
ATAAAGAATAGAATCGAGTGGACCGGTCGGGATTTGAACCCGAGGCCTCCTGCTTGCGAAGCAGGCGATCTACCGCTGATCTACCGGCCCTTAGGTGCAGCTATTTCTACCAAGTGCTTAAATAACTAGGTGATATTTTACCCCATGTCTGATGAATCCAAGGCTGCATCAATCAAGCCTAGGGAATATCAGATAAACCTCTTTAATGTTGCTAGAAAAAGAAACAGTCTCATAGTTCTTCCAACAGGACTTGGCAAAACTCTCATAGCTGCCATGGTTGCTGAGGACATTGTAAAGAGGGGTGGCAAGGTCCTCTTCATGGCTCCCACAAAACCTCTGGTGTCACAGCACCTTGAAACATTCGGCAGTTATCTCAACATTAAACAGCCTGATATATTCTCATTCACCGGTGAAATTGACTCAATGGATAGGAGATTTTACTGGACAAGAAGCAGAGTGATCGTGTCAACTCCACAGGTGGTCTGGAATGACATGAAGCGTGGTGACCTGGATATATCCAGTTTTGGTCTCCTGATCTTTGATGAGGCTCACCGAGCCACCGGAAACTATTCGTATGCACTCATATCCAGGAAGTTCCTGGAGACAAGGAGCCGTCTGATCCTGGCAATGACTGCAAGCCCGGGAGGCACAAGGGAAAAACTTGACGAGATCAGGGAGAACCTTGGCATAGAAGAAGTTCTGATCAAGTCGGAAACCGATCCTGATGTGGCGCCTTATGTGGGTGGAATTACTGTTAAGACGATCACACTGGATTTGCCCCCGGAACTGAAGGATATAGGGAAAATACTCAAATCAATAATGGATCCAATCCAGGAGAAACTTAGAAAATCCGGCATTATACGATACAACAGGGCTTCAAGGAAGGAGCTGGCTTCCAAAGTACCCCAGCTTGTGGAGAGAGCCAAAGCTGGAAATCCTGGGCTTTTCAGCCTTATTCCCTATGTGACGGCACTGATAAGGTTAGACTATGTTATGGAATATATAGAATCTCAGGGGGCCTCAGTTGCATACCAGTATCTGAAGAACATTCTTGAAAGTGAGGATAATTCAATAAAGAGGACTGCCAGAATACTTGCGAAGAATCCTTCAACAATGGAACTTCTCCTGGCACTTGAAAAAGCTTCCATGGATCCAGATTCCAACCCGAAGCTTTCGAAGGCGCTTCAGCTCTGTGAGGAGAAAATTTCATTAAATCCAGAGTCCAGAATAATACTCTTCACTCATTTCCGGAAGACAGCTTCTATCGTTAACGATTATCTCGAAAAGCACTCTGCACTTGTAAGGCCTGTAAAGTTCGTCGGCCAGGCCTCAAAAGAGGGGGATGCCGGAATGAGCCAGAAGGAACAGGATGAGATTCTTTCTAAATTCCGCTCAAATGTTTACAATGTCCTGGTTGCAACATCTGTGGCTGAAGAGGGCCTTGATATCCCCTCCACCGATCTTGTGATATTCTTTGAGCCGGTCCCTTCTGAGATCAGAACTATACAGAGAAGAGGTAGGACAGGGAGAATGAGGGCAGGAGACGTGTATATCCTAATGTATTCCGGCACAAGGGATGCAGGCTATTACTATTCAAGCAGAAAAAAGGAGGCAACCATGGGCAGGAACATAGAAAAGACTGTGGCAAAGATAGAAAAGGATCCGTCTAGGGCCAGGAAGGAATCGACCAAACTGGATGATTTCTTCTGACAAATCAGTTGAACTGATTTCCTATACTGGCAAGCTTTGCCAGGAGGGCATCAAGCTGGATCAGTTCTGTTGCCCCCTCGACAAGGCGGAACTCTGCTTCACCAAGCGCCATTATGACCTGAAGTTTCTGCTTTGGCGGGACTTTTTCCTTTCTTATGGAGCTGTGCAGCCCCCTGATAATATCAATTCCGGATAATCCCCTGTCTATAACCATCTGGTCGAGATCTTCCCTAGCTTCATCAAAAGCACCGGAGAGGGCCTTTGAGAGCAGCATCCTGAAATCCTTTGGATTTGCCATTCCAGCTATCTCGTAGATCCTGGCAGCATTGATCTCACCGGAGTTACTGATTGTTTGCAGCACATTGAGGGCTTTCCTCAGGTCACCTTCAGAAATTGAATATATAGCCTCCAAGGAATCCTCACTCAGCGTGAACTCCTCAGCCTTTGCTATCTGCTCAAGCCTGACTTTCATAGAATTGAAATCTATTGGCCTGAATCTCATTACAACCGTTCTGGATTGTATTGGGAGGATTATCTGGGAAGAATAGTTGCAGGAGAATATGAATCTGGTTGCTGAAGAATATATCTCCATCGTTCTCCTCAGGGCAGCCTGAGCCTCCTGGGTAAGCTGATCAGCCTCATCAAGGAATATAATCTTGAAGCCAAGTGGATTTGAGGGTCTAATTCTGGCAAAATCCTTCACATTCTCCCTGATCACATCAATTCCCCTCTCGTTTGATGCGTTGAGTTCAAGGAAATTCTGCCTCCAGTCCTCACCAAAAAGTTCCATCGCTGTGGCTATTGCTGTTGTTGTTTTTCCAGTTCCTGCAGGGCCGGCGAATATAAGGTGTGGAAGTTGCTTGTGATCCACGAAGGATTTGATCTTTCTGATATTTGCATCCTGCCCGACTATCTCTGAAAGTTTTGATGGCCTGTACTTCTCTATCCAGATGTCAATCATTTTATTTCTCCATACTTTAATGCGGGAAATCAGGGCATATACGCTGAATATAGGAACCCTTATCCTGCCTCTGCATCTTTCGAATCATTTATTCTGAAGTCCCTTTTAATTTTTGCTTAAAAACTCCTTAATGCGTTTGATAGAGAGCCCGGGGAAGTTTAATCATTATATGTATAATATGGAGACATGGGTAAGGTTCCGGGCATAGTAGTTATGGCATCCGGGGAGGGCACAAATTTTCAGGCAATCATAGATTCGATCTCAAATGGCACATTAAATGCCAGGATAATTGCCCTCATTTCCAACAGATCTGATTGCGGAGCAGTAAGGAGGGCGAACGAATCAGGAATTCCCGCTTATCATTTCAGCTGGAAATCGGAATCAGATTCCAATTTCATGAACCTTTCCTCAAATCTTCTCAACCTGAAACCTGATCTGATAGTTCTTGCAGGGTTCATGAGGATACTCCCCCCTGAGATAATATCGGGGTTCAAGATGAAGATTGTAAATACACATCCTTCACTTCTACCGTGCTTTGGAGGAATGAATTTTTACGGAGAGAAAGTACATAGGGCAGTCATAGAGAGTGGCGCGAAATTCAGTGGGTGCACAACCCATTTCGTCACAGGAGAGGTGGATGGAGGCCCAATAATTTCACAGGCTGTTGTCCCGGTCTTGGACAACGACTCCCCGAATTCGCTGGCCGAGCGCGTAAAGGAGGCAGAGCGCCAAAACCTGATTTCAAGCCTGAAACTGGTTCTTTCAGGGAATTTCATGGTGGCCGGCAAGAGAGTCGTGAGGCTTTAAACGTTATCAGGAAGATCGCTGAGTTCCGAAGATGGGGGCAGATTCTTTGACCTCCAGCGATTATAAGCAACCAGAAGGAATACAAAGGCAACAATACCCATGAATATCTCATAAATCAGTGCGAGGCTTGTTGGGGCTTCCATTGCTGAATTTATAATATAGAGAGAGGTGAATCCATTGAAAAGCCAGTGTATGGGTATATCCATGTATACACCAAATTCAAGGAATCCAACTGCCAGAATGACCGCCACAGGAAGAACAGTTATAATTTTTCCCCAGCTCCATAGGCCATAGGCTTCATGTGCATATGCAAATAGAATACTGGTAGCAGCGATCATTATATAATCCACCTTTCCGAATTTTTCACCATATTTTCTTCTTACATGTCCGGGGAGGAAAAACACCTTAACGTAGTCAAACCACGATGTTGGGTGATACCTTCTGAGCAGGACTACTGCCATAATGCCAAGAGGTATGATCCTGAATCCTGTTTCCTCAGCAAATGGGGCATATATAAGGGACAGATAAGTCTCAAAGGGGTGCTGGTCCAGTGATGTCTGAATAGAGGCTCCCCCGATTGGAATTCCCAGAGCTTCAATAATAAGGGTGAGGAACAGAGTAATTGTGAGGCCCAATGCTGCCATAGCAGCGTAGAACTCAATAGGAGAGGAAAGGAACCCTTCACCTCTCCACTTTATGCTTACATATATCATCGCACCGAAAAAAAGCAGATAAAGCACAAAGACAACGGGGTAAAGATAAATGTCACTCAATACATGTATGGGGACCTCAAGAAGCAGGATGAAAAAATATGGATAGCTCGCCTGGGAAAAATGACTGATATATTGAGGTGAATATATGCTGAAAATTGAGATCAGGAGAAACAGAAAAGCAATCCCCCATCCTATGTAGAAGACTACTTTAAAGAATAAATCTCCCGGAAAAGCCTTTTCTGGGGTCTCCGTTTCAGGCATGCAGCCTCATGCAAACAAATGGATAAAAAATTTTGGTGAAGTTCAGTCCAGAACGAATTTGTATCCGTACTCTATTATTCCGGATTTTCCCTCCTGGCTGATCTTCCTGAATGCTGAGTGAACCCTTCCACCGATCTCCACCTCACCAGGGTCGCAGTCCACGATCTGGCCGGTTATTGATGGCCCTTCGTCAAGTTTGATGATGGCGAGAACATACGGCCTCTGCCTGGTAAAGGCAGGAGGAGCATCATGCACAACTGTGAATGATACAATCTCGCCCTTTCCACTCAGTGTGAAAGGCTTCATCTTCCCTATTGAATCTCTGTGGCATATGGGGCACACATCTCTGGGCGGGAAGTAGACTCTCTGGCAGTTCCCGCACCTGTGGGCCACCATCCTGTACCTGTGTTCTGATTCTCTCCAGAACCTTGATAGCTCTCCCATCTACTCACCCCCCAGAATGTGGACAACAGAATTGGATCCTGTACCACCCATATTATGGGTCATAGCAATCTTAGCCCCCTTTACCTGCCTGTCTCCCGCTTTTCCCTTTAGCTGGGTGTAGGCTTCCACCACCTGGCCAACCCCTGTTGCTCCCAGAGGGTTGCCTTTCGCCTTTAACCCTCCAGACGGGTTTACTGGTATGGAGCCCTTAAGTGAGATCTCTTCGTATACCAGATTCTTAGCCTTTCCCCTTTCAGCGAATCCCAGTTCCTCAAGTTCAAGAAGGCCATAAATGCTGTAGGAGTCATGGAGTTCAACCAGTGAGATGTCACTGTTCTTTATTCTGGCCTTTTCAAGTGCCTTTCTTCCCGCCATCCTGGCTGAATCAAGGCTGTAGAGGCTCTTTCTGCTGTGTACTGCCAGGTAATCCTGCGCATCGGCAGATGCCAGAATTTTTACACCCTCAATTTTGTTCTTTTTGACATAGGAATCGGATGCCAGTATTACCGCTGCTGCACCGTCCCCCATCGCACTGCAGTCCATGAGGTTTAGAGGTTCGGCAATGTCAGTTGCCTTCATAGCCTGTTCCAGGGTTATCTTGTTTCTGTAATGTGCATTGGGGTTCATGCTTGCGTTTGCATGGTCATTTACAGAGACCAAAGAAAGGGCCTCCTTTTCCACATTAAAATCATTCATGTATTTTCGGGCAGTGATAGCTGCAAGTGCAGCAGGTGTGGCTCCGAAAAACGCTTCCCATTCACGGTCCAGGACAGAGCTTGTGAGGTCCAGAAGTTCCGAACCGAAAATATCAGTCATCTTCTCCACTCCCCCAACCATGGCAACATCGAATTCTCCGGATTTGATTCCAAGATAGGCCTGCCTCACAGCTGCCCCTCCTGAGGCCGTGGATGCCTCTATCCTTATTGCAGGGATGTGGTGTTCGGCAATTCCAGCGAAGTCAGCAAGAAGGTCACCAATATTCTCTTGTCCGCTGATAATTCCTGCCAGGCTGTTGCTGCCATACAGCACCTGAACATCCTTCGAAAATATGCCTGCATTCTCAACTGCCCTGAGTCCTGCTTCAACTGCCAGCTCTCTTAGGGACTTCTCCCAGAGTTCACCGAACTTTGTCTCTCCTGCACCTATTATGTAAACATCACTCAATTCCTTCACCCATCACAATTTTTCCCTTGTTTTTTGCATAAAGGGAGATC
>JAJZKL010000085.1 GCA_021804185.1 Thermoplasmata archaeon
TAAGCTGTATTATATCCCTCTTAATTTCAGTGATCAACAATGGGTCTCTTTGATAACATGAAAAACAAGCTGAAAATCGGGAAGAAAGAGACCACAGTCAACGTAGCTCAACAGGGAACAACAGTACCACAACAACCTATACAGCAACAACCCATGGACTCAAAGTTCATCGACGGCGTTAATCAAAGGATAAGTGCTGTTGAGAACGACGTCAGCAAAATAAACAGCACCCTTGAAACAGCCAAGAGGAATATAACCGAAATGGCGGGAGAGATCAATTCACTGAAGGAGAATGTAAAAATGGTTGTCTCACTATATGAAATGGTATCCAAAAAATTCAATCCCTTCATGGATACCACACCGGAGGAGATCAAGGAGATAACAGATGCGCTCAGGGAAGAGATTAGAGATGTCGAATCCCTGGTCAAATTTGCTGTATCCGATCTTCGTGAACTTTACGGTGCTCCCGAAGTAGAAGACATCATTTCGGACCTTGAGCAAGTGGAGGATAGCAATGATCAATGAGGCTTTGAAAGGATTTCTGCAGAGCAAGATAGACTCTGCAGACAGATCTATTCCAAAATTTGTACTGGAAGAGCTGAGGCAAAAAGTTCTCAACTCACCTACCAAATTCTCTAAAACTGACATAGAAACTCTCTTCAACAACCTTCAACAGAGATACACCGAAGGCCGGGAAAATTCCCTTCTAGGAAAGGTAGACAGCCTTTTCAGGGAAATTTCCAACGTGGAAAAAATGCTCTCAGGCGACAAGAAGAAGAACCAGGACGAGCAGCCTGGGCCCCAGGATCAGCCTGATCTCAAGATCAAGTATCCCTGGAAAGCTCACAGAAAGGCTAAGCTGGAGACCATAGGAGACGATGTGATATCTCTGATGGTAGCGCTCAGATGGCTGGAATTTCTACTTGACAACTATGGCCCTGAAAACACCGCGGATATACTTGACTATTACGAAAGTATAGGCTGGATTTCTGCCGCAGTCCGTGAACAGATGATAAAGTTCACCAAGATGACCGGTATAATTTCACCTGTGCAGGAGTACAAGATCAAGCCAACAATCCAGGACCACATAGTGACTATGCTGTTCATCGAGAAGCTGAACGGCGGAGAGATAACAAGAGATCTAATTGAGGCGCTGGAAAGAGACTTCAGAATGTTAAGAAAGGGAGTTGACGAACTGTATGGGGTTTAGTTACGTTGTAGCTGTGGCAATACTGCTAAGCTCTTCCCTAATTTTTTTTGGAGTTATTTATTCCGATTATGTCCATACAAATACAGAAATTTCACAGTCAGAGCAGGGTCAGAGCCAGAGGATGTATGATATGATAAATTCGAAAGTGAATATAACATCTGCACTTGAGGCAGGAAACTCAAGCCAGAAGAACGTTACGATTAATCTGGTCAATTCAGGTAGTGTGACCCTTTACCTGAATCAGACCAATGTCCTTGTAAACGGGACAATTCATCAATTCAATTTCACAAGGGAATACCTCTTCCCTCTGCAGAATGAGACCATAAGGTTCACAACAACACTGCAGCCGGTTGAGGTGGAGATAGTGTTTAACACAGGATATAGGGCATACGTGGAGGTAAAATAATATGGGTTCAATGGGAACATCCGAGATGATATTCTTCATAGCCACTCTGGTGGTGAGCATTGCCGTTGTAGGTGTGCTTGGCTCCCAGACATCTCACATAGCCCTTGGCATGGAGAACTCTGCCAAAAATACAAATAGCCAGATACAGAATGAGTTTGAGATCATAAACGATCCATCAATGATACCTTACCATAATGGTACTTACACCTTTTACGTGAAGAATACTGGAAGTGATGCTTTCTTCTTCACCAACAATTCAGTGACAGTTCTAATGAACGGGACAGTCGTTTCTCCATCTGCATTGCTTTTCGTCTCGCCTGGAAATAGTGGTGAGCTGGAACCGGGACAGGTGGGGAACCTGTATATATCCTTACCAGTAGGGGCAGGTTATAACCAGATTACCCTTATACTTGAAAGCGGCGTCCAGGGAACGTTCACTTTCCAGACTGGGGTGTCCTGACAATGTATCTGGATTTTTCCATCCAGGGAGACGAACTGGACAGAAGAATGGGTGGTGGCCTTTACATAGGCCAGATAGTTACGATCCAGGGGGGTAGCGGAGAGGGTAAGACCTTGCTCTGCCTGCGCCTTGCATATGGAATGATCAAGCATGGAGCTACTGTCGCATATGTCTCTTCACAATTCCCCATAAGGGAATTCATCTCTGAAGCTGAGTCTCTGGGATATCCCATGTTCAATGAGATACTTGCCGGACAGGTTTCTTTCATAACCTCTGTCTTCCTGTTGAGAAAATCCAGAAGAGCCACTCTTGATGAACTGCTCAACCTCGAGGAGATCAAGGCAAAACAGGTACTGATTATAGATTCTATGCACTCAGGAATGTTCAAAGATTTTGATGTGGTGGATTACTTTGCAAAACTCAGAAAGTTTTCCGAGGGCAGGATAGTGATCACAACACTCAATCCTTCGGACATAGACCAATCCAGCATGAGCAAAATCAGGGAACTTTCTACGACGATCATTAATCTTACCTCCAAGGAACTTGCTGGCGAAAGAAGGCATGGGATTGATCTGATGAAATACCCGATGGCCATGAAATCATTTCAGCAGGCTATTCCTTTCAGAATTGAACCGGGTAGAGGCCTGATTGTGGAGATTTCCAGCGTATCTTAGGTGATGATTTTGGTTGAATTTGTTGTATCTGACACTATTGAGGTTGCAATCCAGAGAAATCCGCACCTGGGACGATATCTGGATGAATACAGGATGTTTAATCAGCGAACTCCTACGTTTATCCCAGCTCCGGATAATTCACTGAGAGATATTGCTAACATTGATGTCATATACCCTGTGGGTGACCCAATATTTATCCATATTTATATGGAAAATAATGCGAAGATATATCAGCCCATAGAACCACAGCTCTCTCTTGAGGAGCAGCTTTTCATGGAAGACGTCATGTCCGTAATCCTGAATTTTGCTTCAGATTATCCCCCTCCCGAAAATGAGGAAATCCTTGAAAAGAATCTTGATGAGATATTCGGAAAGATACTGAAGATTGGTACTGCCAATAAGGTCAGGGGAACAAATGTCACTGTTATTGCTTCCTTCAAGGATCGCCTTATATACAACATTAAGAGGGAGGTTCTTGGACTGGGGCCAATAGAGCCACTGATAAGGGATTCAAATATTGAAGATATCAGCGGCATTGGGGCACATGACATATTCATAGTGCACAAGATCCTTGGTTCGCTGAAAACCAAGATCACATTTGGAGACAATGATAGACTTAGCCTGTACAGTAAGAGGTTGAGCGAGAGAGTGGGAAGACCGGTTAGTGACAAAACCCCAATAGTGGATGCGACCCTGCCTGATGGATCAAGACTTTCCATAGTTTACAGTTCTGATGTTTCGGCACGAGGCCCTAGTTTCACCATAAGAAAATTCGCAGATATTCCGATAAGTATTGTTCAGCTTGTAAGATACAATACCATGTCTGCTGAGGAAGCGGCATACCTTTGGCTGGCTCTTGAATATGGGCAGAGTGTTTTCGTTTGTGGAGAAACTGCCAGCGGAAAGACAACAGTGGTCAATGCAATGATACCTTTTATCAGGCCTGAATCGAAGATATTCAGTGCTGAGGATACACCAGAAATAAGGGCCCCTCAGGATGCATGGCAGCAACTAGTAACAAGGGAAAGAGGCGCAGAAGAGAGCAGAGTCACACTGTTTGACCTTCTGAAAACTGCCCTAAGGTCCAGACCTAACTACATAATTGTTGGAGAAATAAGAGGGGCCGAAGGGTCCATGGCTTTTCAGGCAATGCAGACTGGACATCCGGTCATATCAACTTTTCATGCTGCGTCCGTGAGGAAGATGATTCAGAGGTTCACTGGAACCCCAATCAACATTCCCGTGACTTTCATGGATAACCTGAATATTGCCCTGATTCAGCAGGCCGTATATGTGAACGGAAAATTCTTGAGGAGAACCACAAGCATAAATGAGATTGAGGGATATTTTGAGGAACTGGGAGGTGTCTCGACAAAGCAAGTGTTCCAGTGGGATCCTACAACCGATCAGCATGTATTCAGGGGATTGAACAACAGCTACATTCTGGAAAAGAGAATAGCAGAAACTGCAGGAATGCCAGATCCAAAGATGATCTATGAGGAACTTTTCAAGCGCGCCAGGATCATAGAAATGATGCTGAAGAACAACATTTTCTCATATTACAAGGTCTTTGATCTGATAAAGACGTTCTATCAGAAAGGAGAGGCGGCAGCCCTATCATTCAGGTGAAAGAAATGGCAATGGGCGAAATAAAAAGCATGGGCCTTTTCCATGGCATTGAATTTTCAAAAAAAGATGTCAGCATAATTGTTGCCCTGACTCTTGCAACTGCATCCCTTCTAATGGTATTCTTTATAACATTTTCATTTTATTTTGCCATTGGAGCAGGTGTTTTCGGATCAGCCATGTTCTACAAGTTCATGAAGCCTATCCTTCAGAGAGATTCTGACAGGACGAACATAAACTCGAATATTCCTTTTTTCATAACTTCATTTGCAACCCTTTCTGTAAGTGCTGCAAACAGGATAGATATAGTGGAAATCCTTTCAAGAAAGGACAAGCTTGGCAGACTGGCTAAAGATATGGAAAAACTTCACAACCTGGTGAAGAACTGGAGAAGAGGCCTTTCGGAGGCTGCGATGTTCCTTTCAAAGAAAACTCCAAGTGAGGTCTTCGAAGATTTTCTATCCAGATTCGGCCATGCCATAGATAGCGGGCAGGACTTTGAAGAATTCGTCAAAAACGAATCGGAGACTGTAATGAGCAATTTCGAGACTTCATATATATCAGCCCTGTACAGTTTCGATCTATTCAAGGACCTTTATGTTTCTATGCTCCTGGCCTTCGCTTTCCTTATAACATTCGTAATGATAATGCCAGTTCTGATATCCATAAACATACTTGATGTTCTTACACTTAGTCTACTGGCAATAATTCTTGGAGAAGCGATGCTTACTTATGGAATTAAGATAGTGCTCCCGAACGATCCTATCTGGCATGATACTGGCATAAAGACTCCACTTCAGCTCGAACTGAGGAGAGCCATGATAATAGCCCTGATTGCCTGCGGAGCAATTGCAGCTGCGGTTTTTGCGCTGAAGCTCTATGACAGGATACCGTTCTATTTTACAATTACAATGGTAATTACCCCTCTTGCTTATCCCGGTTACCTTGGATCAAATGCCGAAAAGAAAGTTGCAAAAAAAGACGATATGTTTGGGAGCTTCATAAGAGCATTATCAGGCTCGGCTTCAGCAAGAGGAAACATGGTTATAGATGCACTTAAATCCATAGTTCTTCATGATTTTGGAACACTAACAAGGGACGTTAGGGACCTTTACAGACGGCTTGTTTACAGAATAGACAGTATCCGATCCTGGAAATATTTCAGCGCTGACACAGGATCCCACCTCATAGAGGTATTTTCTGAGAGTTTCGTCGAGAGTATTGACCTTGGTGCTGATGCAGCAGAAGCGGGAAAAGTTGTTGCCGACAATTTTGATCGTGTCGTGAGAATGAGGAAAAGAAGGCATGCATCTGTAAGCAGCTACGTTGGTGTCCTTTACGGAATAACTGGAGGACTTGCTTTCTCACTTGCCATTTCATTTGGTGTTCTGGAAATCATAAACAAGGTCTTTGCCTCCTTCAATTTATCCACACTCACCGACTTTGGAATATTCGTTTCTCAGCCACCAAGCGCAATACTTGAGATTGAGGCATTTCTTGTTGTGATTCTTCTTGTGCACTCATTCATTGCAGGTACGGCACTTAAGGTTGCAGATGGCGGTAAAGTCACACACGGTCTCCACCATTTTGTCATAATGAGCTGGATAGTTACTGCAACACTTTATGGCACACTGTATCTAACGTCAATAATGCTTTCCGGAGCACTTTAATTACCTTGATTAAGAAAATACACAAAAAAAATTTATATGCTGCTCAGACT
>JAJZKL010000086.1 GCA_021804185.1 Thermoplasmata archaeon
CGATCTATCGGGGTCCCATACCATGGATACGTCGTATGCATACTGTTTCCCGTTGATGGTCTTGATTTCTCTGGTCATGTTCAGTATATAGGGAACACACTTCAGTATAAGGATCCTGCGGCTACTGCTAAAAAATAGTCCAAATGATCCCTAAATAAGCTCCGAGTTTAGGATGTATAGAAAATGCTATTACGTATTAAAGGTATGGTATTTAACTATAATTGGGATGGCGATTTTTGGCAAAGTATCTGGAACAAATAGGTATAAGTTTTTTGTGGACACTTCTTAGAGATTAACCCCTTTGCATTCTGGAGTATAGCCCGCTTGTGTCCCTTTGTCGCCAAATTTAAAATAGAACTTTCTTAAATTTAGATAAGTGTGCTCTTCAGAAAATATGGTTATATCAACGCTATAAGTGGTATTTTTTTTCAAGTAGAGCCCATCATCGTATTCTTTGGGAGGAGCTAGATAAGGGTGATATTCAGTTAAAGGAGGGACTGTTTTCAACTCCTTATCCCAAATAGGGTAGTAATAGTATGTATGGCTAGCTCCAAATACTGCTAAGAACGATGTATCTGGCGACCCAACGAAAACCTCAGGCCAAAAAAGGAATTTGGTAGAAATGCATTCGTAGGGAAAAATGTCAATCGGAACGTAGGTTACCTCTTTGTTAGGAATATATTTTAAAGGTTTATCTTGGGAATATTCTGCTATGGAGCTATATTTTGAAGGGTCTTCCCATATCCATGGCAAATAATAACTGCCTAACTTTTCTCCTTTGCTATCTTCTATAGCTGCCATTATTTTGCATGCATGGGCAGCATACTTACCCAAGTTGGTAATGGAAATTCTTAATTCTGGCTCCTGTGGAGGCACCTCTTCATACCTTATATCTTGTAATAGAACTAGAAATTTAGGCCTTTGATATTTACTGACTACAATCGGAACTAAAATTGCAATCACAGCTATTGTAGCTAAAATCAATGTTCCTATGGCATTTATATCTTGGAGCAAGGAAAAGATAGTCATGGAAGATTGAAACAATTCTAGTTTTTATTTTTTTGTCAATAAATAGAATTACAATAGGAGATAGGTTTGTATTGAAAGACCAACTTTTTAATCTATTATAATAATACCAATAAATGCAACAATTAGTTGATGTTTCACATCTTTCAAAAAGAGGTTCTTCTTTAAGAATGACAGTTCCCAAGAAAATCCAAAAAAAACTTGGCGTTAAGGAAGAAGATATCTTAGGATTCTATGAAGAAGATGGAAAAATTGTCTTGAAGAAAATGGAATGATTCCGAGGTTAAAATTCTACCCTACTTGGTTTAAGATAAGATTTATATTATACTATGATGTTAATTTTTTTGGATTGCCTTGGTTTGGATCGACTCTGTTTATATCGAGAATTTTCGTTCCATTGAGAAGATTGCACTCAAATTTCATAAAATGAACGCACTCATAGGTCCAAACAATGCCGGTAAATCAAATATCATAAAGGCCTTATCACTTGTTTTAGGTGAGACTTACCCTTCGAATAGAACCTTTGAAGAGAACCACTACTTTGAGCGAGACCAAAGCAAGGTTATAAAAATTGACGTTATATTTGACAATTATTTTACAGACCCACGCAGCCACAATAAAGTATATGGGTTTAGATTAGAATCCAACAATGGAAATGTGAATTACGTTGCTCTGAATTCAATGAAACAACCCTTATTATATGGCACTGGCACCCCAATACGTGTTAGTCAGGAAATGAGAGATGAAATTCCACTGGTATATCTTGATGTAGATCGACAATCGGCACAACAGATTAGGTCCACTCAGTGGACGCTTTATGGCAAAATTCTAAAATATATAGAAAAACAAATTCCTGAAGCAAAGAAAATAAAATTTTCACAAGATGTTGCAAATTCATTCAGCTCAGAATTATTTGGAGTGTCTACGGGATCAGACCTTAAATCATTAGAAGACCAGCTCAAAAATACTATAAGGGACCAAACAGGATTTGATTTGACATTAGAATTATCGGTTTTGGATCCAATAGAGGCAATCAAGAATGTGCGACCTTACGTAAAGGAAAGTAGTGCAGCGAAGAAGTATGACCCTGAGGAAATGGGGGCTGGAACCCAAAGCGCCTTAACGGTTTCTATTGCTAGGGCCTACAGCAAGATAGTTAGAAAAAGTGTCATACTTGCAATTGAAGAACCGGAGATACATTTCCACCCACAGGCATGCAGGAATTTGTATAACACTTTCACTGACCTATCCAACAATGGTTTGCAAATAATTTATACTACACACTCTCAGTCCTTTGTAGATATATCTGATTTTCACAGTATCCATATCGTGAGGAAAAACATGGGTAGCACAACCATTGAATCCGGATTGAAACTATCTACATCAGGTTCCTTAACAAAGGGGAAGGTTGTATCTAAGTTTAATGAACATGTTAATCAAGCATTATTTGCAGACAAAGTGGTGCTCGTGGAAGGACCAGACGACGAAATTGCCTGCAGAGCTATGCTTGAGAAGTTAGGATTCGATATTTTTAAAAACAATGTTTCCGTAACATCATGTGGAGGGAAAGACAATATACCGGCAATAGCAGAGGTCTTACATTCATTAGGGATTGAAACAGTTGCTTTAATGGATGAGGACTCTGGAAGCAGTGCAACCTTAAACACAAGAATTAAGATCGAAGCAATTTTAGGGAAAAACGGTGTCCTATTGCAATCTCCGCAGCTAGAAGGGATTTTTAGTTATCCCACAAAATTTAACCAGGCCAGTGCTCTTTTATTTTTTGGTAGCTTTAAAGGAACTCCCCCTGGAATCTATTCCGATTTATTAAAAAAATTGACTTAAATATCTAACTGCAACCCACTCTTCCATCTTCATCTTCCTTATCACTGTTTCTCCATCCTTTTTGCCATAAATAATAAACCTATCTTCGCCCTGTTTTATCACTACAGCTCAATCTTTAGTTTCTCAAGCAATTCCCGCTGCTCCCTCGTGTATTCCACATGCGAATGCGATCCATTGGAATACACCACTTCCCTGATTCCAGAGATCGTCTTCATGACCCGGTCATAAGGGATGCCGGACCTTGCTGCTATGATCGCCGACATTGTATATCCAAGAATGGTGAGGAACAACCTTGCCCTTGTTCCTCTCTCAGACCTGGAGAAGAACGGTTCCAGATGAGGCTTCACATGGGAGAATGCCTTCTTCCACAACGTCCTTCTCCCTGTATGTCCTCAGGATGAAATCAGGAGGGAACCGGGTGTTCGTGAACAGTATGGTCCTACATTCGCCCATTCGTAACACTACACATTACGGACCAGTAGGTATTCTCCTAAGTTCCAGGTTGATCGCAAATCATTGAAAAGTAGTGTTATTATCACTACGCCAAGTGAAAATATGGTTCAATTCTAATTAGAGTTATGGCCGATTTGTTAGAATTGTAGTGATAAGAGAGGGCGAAGTCAGGTATGGTGTAGCCGAACCTGTTAGTTCTCCGCTGGATTGCCTTGTGTTTCAGTTCATAGGTGAACCCGTCATCCGAATACTGTATGTCCATGAGGTTCCTGAATCCCTTCAGGGCGGATTCCACCGTTGCCACCCGATCCCGCTGTGATCGGAACTTCCTCTTCATGAGGTCTGATAGCGTTTCCTCACGTTCAGAGAACTGTGAATAGAAGGATTCCAGCCTCTGCGATCGGAGTTTCGGGGAGAAGTAGACCATATACCTGGTACCACTGATCCTCTCCTCCCTGTGGGATATGGTCTCTTCCCCGTACTGAAGGTAATTCCTTGAATTCTCGATGTCCCCTGAGCCATGTATGAGTTCGTCGTGAATGGACAGGGAAGACGGCAGGGCACCGATGATGCTGTAATCCTTCAGATCATTCATGTTGTCATCGCTGTGGAAGCCCCTGTCCATGACGATGAGGATCCCCAGGATTCCATAGTCCTTCAGCTCCTTTGCGAATGTGGAGATGGTTGACACGGAAGGAATGTTTCCTGCCATTGGCCTGTGATGTACTGGAATTCCGTGTTTCCGTGTGACGGCGAGGACCAAGTTGATCTCCCTGTTCTCCCCGTTCATGTGGTAATAGTGGCCAAATCTCGCCAAATCTCGCCAAATCATTGGATGAGTCGTAATACCTTATTGCGCTGAGATCGTAAACGATCCCTGACGATCCGAACTCGTCCATGATGTATTTTGCCATGGATTTCTCAAGGATTGCAATGATGTCCGGGTCATTGCTGCCCACCAGATCTATCAGATCACATATTTCCTTCTCCTTCAGTTCAGGAATGCCTGTGTGCAGGTGTATTGAATGCTCAGGGCCGGTGATGCACTCCGCCGCAAGAATGACGAACTTCCCCGCGGGGTTGCTGATCCTGGTAAGATCGTTAATGGCCAGGGAATAGCGGTCGACGAAACCATATTCCTCCGCCACCCTGTAAAGGATGTATCCGGAGGATTCCAGGATCTTTCTCACCGAAGTGCGGTTCTTCTGAGTCCTTATGGTTTTCTGGCCATCTTTCTCTGTCTCAATGCCCAGGCACCTGGATTCCTGCTTCACCTTTCCCTTGGTCTGTGGACGGTAGGGGTAACACAGGCGGACGTTGAAGGCATAGTACTGGGAGAATTGCTGGAACTCGGGGTTGAACCTGGACTCGGATGCCTTGAGCCTTCGTTCCAGCACGATCTGCTTCATGTTGTCAAAGAGTATCTCTGAAGGGATTCCACCCGTGTACCGGAATGCATTGATGTGCATCCTGATCAGGGCCTCCGTGCTGATGTCCACGGTGAACTCTATGTAGCTGTACCTGGAGTTGGACAGTATGTAGGAGAAAAGGTACAGCCTGGCCCTCTTCCCGTCCATCTCGATGTGCCCGAAGTCGCCGAAATCCACTTGTGCCTGTCTTCCCGGTTCGGTCTCGTAACGGTATACAGCGGAAATTGATCTGTACTTTCTCTGGGACCTGCAGTAATCCTTCACCCTGGTGTATGATCCCCGATAGCCCTTCTTCCTCATCTCTTCGTAGATCCGGATGGCAGAGAGATCGTATTTCTCGATCTGCTGCGTTATGTAATCCCTGTACGGATCAAGGATGGATGGCCTCTTCTTTCTCGCATAAGAAGAGGGATTCTTCTCCCTAAGATGCTTCTTGACGGTATTCCTGGTGATACCCATCTCGCGTGCAATGGCGCTTATGGGCATTCCACTCTTCCGCAGATCCCTAATCATGTACCAACCCTCCATATCCAGCATGGCTGAACTCCTCATTCAGCCTGAAGAGCCTGGTCAATTTTAGACCGCCGATCTGGTCAGTTTTCAATGGCCGAAAATGATCAATATTCAACCTGCGATTACAATTATGCTAGCATTACAGTTTTTCTCTCATACTTCAAGAAAAACCACTTGAGAAATATGCTCTCGTCATTTTGCAATATAGACTTCTGAAGAGCACTTTCGTAACGTTTCCTTTCATTGAATTCTAAATCAAGCACAGGATATCCTTGCATTTGCAGGAGCCAGTTCATGGAAAGCCTTGCTATTATGTCATTTCCCTCAAGGAATGGTTTTTCCCTGATCAATTTCCAATGTAACAAGGCTGCAAGCATTGTTTTCTCCACTTTCTTTGAATTCTCATCGTAATAGGATTCAATTTTCCTTGCAACCGGAACAATATCCTTCACTATTCCCGCTATGGATGGCCGGCTTTCACGAAATACCTTCCAGTGCCAGTCTACCATAAGGTCAAAGGAAAACTCATGAGTACGCTTGTAGTTATCCATGGCAATTTCGTAGTGAGTCTTGGCTTCTTTGGTCTCTCCTGAAGTCCTCCATTTTGGCACTTTTGCCTTTTCAGTAAGCCTCTTCAATTCAAGTATTGTTATTTTCGAGCCGGAAATCATAAGGGAATTTGCTGTGAATGAAAGTGCGCTGTTGTGCTGCATCATCTCTATCTGCTCACTTGAAAGACCCTTTTTCAATGATTCCATCTTCTCTTTTGCAAGTTCTGATACAGCTGCCCATCGTGAACTGTTTATTTCAA